>QHVY01000206.1 GCA_003223695.1 Acidobacteriota bacterium | reverse complement strand
AGAAGCTCAAGAAAATTCTCGCTGACCTCGATCGCGAATACGGTGGTGTTTTCCGGCGATTGGCTGAGTAGTGGATCCGCAATTTCTGACTCTCGATGAAGTCCTTGCGATTCATGAAGACCGGATCCGCAAATACGGCGGATCTTCCGGCGTACGCGATCTTGGGCTGCTCGAGTCGGCGATCGGCACCGTCATGGCGACCTTCGGCGGTGAGTTCCTACACGAGACTCTTTTCGAGATGGCTGCCGCGTACCTTTTCCACATTTGTCGTAACCATCCATTCATCGACGGCAACAAACGGACGGCGCTCGCCTGCGCCCTGGCCTTCCTTCGCCTCAATCGCGTGCAATTCCGATTCGAAGAAAACGAGCTTTACGACCTCGTGATCGGCGTGGCTGAAGGTCGCGTCAGCAAGGCCGAAATCGCCGTCTTCTTCCAGCAGCACAAGTCATGAGCTCCAGACCGCGCGCGCCTGCTCGTGTCGTTCCTTCGCAGCGGCGAGAATCGGTGCGAATCGCGGCGAATCGCGCAGCGGCTCGAGCCAGGGATCGTGCTCGAATGTGTAGACGGGGAAGAAGCCGCGTGAGAGGCGTTCCAGCAGATCGAGTGCCTTCTCGCGTTCGCCAACTCGCGCGAGTGATCGCATCTGATAGAACCACGCTTCAGGATCGCGATTGTGCGCCACGATGCGCTCGATCGCCGGAACCGCAGCTTCGCGGTTCTCTTCCAGGACGCCGAGGAGCCCTTCGTGATACGAGCGGTACTGTCGATCGGCCGCTGACGCCAATGTCTCGCGAAGCTGGTTCTTCGCTTCAGTCTCGCGCCCGATCATCGCCAGCGTCAGCGGGCCGAGGTAGAAAATGTCACGTTCCAATGTGGCGTGGGCGCGCTCGTAATCGCACAGCATGAACCACGTGTGCGCGACGCTGGTGATCATGTTCGGATCGAGCTCGCGCACATGGTCGAATTCCGCGAGTGATTCCTGAAGCAGCCCTGTGTAGCGAAGCGCTTTGCCGAGTGCGAGGCGCAGCTCCGGATCGTTCGGCCGGGCGCGCACTCGCTCTTTCAGCCGCTTGAGCGAATCGATGACCTGTTGACCTTCGATTTCTATCTCCGCGTAGTAGCGATGCGCGAGCGAAAGATCGGGATTCAGCTCGAGTGCTCGCCGCAACGCCTCCTCCGCCTTCCGGAAGCTGTCACCTGGATTTTCGGTATACTTCGCCACCTTCCATTCTGTGCGGCCAAGACTGGCCCAGGCCGGTGCAAAGTGTGGATCCTCCTCCACAGAACGCCGATAGAGATCGCGGGCGATGAGCAATCCGGCCGGCGAGTTCGCCTGTTGATTCGCGCGCAGAAAAAACTCGTACGCCGCTGGGCTCTGCGGAACGTCTTTGCGCAGCGCGCGCGAGTCGCTGTCGGTCATCGGGCCGGAGAGCGAGCGCACGATCTTCCGCGTCAGCTCGTCCTGGACTCCGAAAATATCGTCGAGCGAAGTCTCCGTCGCGTGTGACCACTTCACGGTCGCCGAAGGCATCTCGGTGAGCTGAGCGGAGACGCGCAGACGGCCGCCGGACGCGAGGATCGTTCCGCTGACGACCGCGTTGACATCCTGCTCCGCGGCGACACGCGTGAGGTCGATCGCACCGCTCGAGTATTGCGACGCGGCCAGCGATGAGCGCACGACGAGCGAGCCGATGCCGGCGAGCGATCCGACAATGGCGTCGGGAAGCGAGTAGGAAAGAAAATCGAGATTGTCGTCGCGCCGCAGCATGCGGAATGGCAGAACGATGACGCGGGTGATGAGTGTAGCGGCGGGCTTCAGCCCGCCGGCGGCGTAAACGCCGCCGCTACACAGCGCCTCGCGCAATTCCCGCGCGGAGGCGAATCGCTTCGCCGGTTGCTTTTCCAGGCAGCGCATGATGATGCGCGCGAGCTCGGGCGGCACGTCATCCGACAGCGGCGCGGGCGGATCCTTGAGGACTGATGCGATCACTTCCAGCGAATTCTCGCCGCAGAACGGCCGCGTGCCGCCGACCATCTCGTAAAGCATGCAGCCGAGGGCGAAGATGTCGGTCGCGGCGTCGACGGTTTCGCCGCGAATCTGTTCGGGCGACATGCACGTGACGGTGCCGACCACCTGTCCCGCTTTTGTCGCCAGCACCTCTGTTTGATCTTCAGTGGTCGGCTTCTTTCGTACCTGCGCCAGACCGAAATCCAGGATCTTGATCGCGCCGTCGCGCGTCAGGAACACGTTCTCCGGCTTGAGATCGCGATGCACGATGCCGCGTTCGTGCGCGGCACTCAAGCCGCTCGTTACGGCAATCGCGATTTGCGTCGCCTCCGCCGGAACGATTGTTCCTCGCCGCAGTCGCTCGCGAAGCGTCTCGCCCTCCAGCAGCTCAGTGACCGCGTACCAGTGATCGTGATCTTTCGAGAAATCGAAAATCGAGAGGATGTTGGGATGCGTCAGCGCGGCGATCGCTTTCGCCTCGCGCTCGAATCTCGCTCGAGCAGAGGAATCCTGGGCAATTGCATCGGAAATGATCTTGATCGCCACGTCGCGATCGAGGCGCCGGTCGCGCGCACGGTAGACCTCCCCCATCCCACCCTTGCCGAGGAGCTCGCGGACCTCGTACGGTCCGAGAGGCGTGCCGGGTGGGAGGGGCATTCGACGATTGTAACTTCGACGCTACTGACTGCCACTCGGCGGACAAGCGTACGAGAGCAGCGCCGCATCCACCGGCACGGGCGACTGCCATGGCTGCGATGCGCCGGCAGGTATTGCCTCGCCCCATCGGGCGAGCTCCGAGGTGACGTAGCCGTCTTCGGGCTGACCTTTGAGGTAGCTGAGAATCTGCACCGCCTCAGCGCGGCGGCCATTGCGGATCTCGGTGACCGCGAGGTCCATCAGCTCCGTTCTCATCGGCGTCGGACTCCCGCCGGCCGAGACAGTGATCGATGCCATCTTCTCGATCGTCTGCCGCGCCACATTCCACTGCATTGTTTCCACCGCCACATTCATGCGCATTGTGAGCGCGTGCATGACGCACCACGAGTCCGCTGACGAGCCGCTGCAGTCCGACGGTTTGCGCCCCTGCTGCGCAGTCATGGTCATCAGCCGTTTCCATGTCTCCGGACGCGTGGGCGCAAGGTTGATTCCATGAAGACGAATCCAGCAGTCGACGAGCGGCGCGACGCGCGGACGATCATGCACCATGGCGATCTGGACCAGATAGTAAACAGCGTCGAGCTGCGCTGCGCCCGGAATTTGCGGATCGGCGAGCATCACATAGAAATGTTTCTGCGCAGCGGCCGGATCGACGAGGCCCGCCTTTCCGACGAGAGTCAGCCGGTACGGCCAATCGTCCTGGAAAAAGAGACGCTCGAGATCGAATGCGGCATCGGCCAGCCCATGCGGCGAGCGCTGCTGCTGCACGTCGAGCGCGTTGATGACCAGCATCGCCGTCGCCTGCTGGCAATACTCGGATAGGTCGGTATTCGGATTCTGTTTGCGCCAGGACGCGGATGGCAAGCAACCAGCCGCCACTTTATCGAGTGCGCCTTCGCGTCCCGATGCGCGATCGATCACTGCGAGGATCGCGCGCGCGAACGATGCCCGCTCGCGCGGCGCGGCGGCGTACCAGTCGTCGGCCGCTTTACGCCCTTCGTCGAGTTTTCCCTCAAAAAGGAGCAGCGCGGGTAGCCCTGCTTGGAATTCCGGCGCGCTTGCACGTCCGCGGTAGAGCTGCTCGAGAAATGCCGCGGCCTGCGCGCGGGTGACGCCTCTCGAGCCGTCTGTTAGGCGCTGATCCGGTAGCGCTAACAGCGAGTGAATAGCGAATGTGTAGCTGGGCGAAAGCGCAATCGCCTGCAGCGCGGGACGAAGCGACGGGCCCGATCCCGCGTCGACGATTTCCACCAGCTGAGCCGCACGGCGTTCGCGCTGCTCGCGAGTCCACGTGACGAGCGGACGCTCCTCCTGATCGAACATCGCCTGAAGATCGGTGAGCACGCTCGTCATCCGCTGCGCGCTTTCCGTCTGACGCCGCGCGTGAGCCTGACGTCCGCTGCACGTCATGGCGAGCATCGCTCGGAATTGCCGCACAGAAGGATCGTGGCTCTCAGCAGTTTGCGGTTCCGGCGCGCCGAGAAACGCAGCGCAGACATCGTCGGCCAGCGCAGGATTCTCCTTGAATGCGCGTTCGACATCGGCCATTAGCGGGTGCGCCGGATCACGACTCAGATACTGGACGCGCGAAGCGTACGGCGGAAACCAGAGTCCGGTTTGTGGATCAATCTGTACGACCGTCAGAAGCAGGTACAGAAATGTTGGATAGAACATGGGCAATTCTACCGTCGCAGCGCCTTCTGCAGCACACGGATCAGTTCCGCCGGGTCGCTGTCCATCGCCTCGGCGATCTGAATCAGCTCGATGACGTCGAGTCGCCGTGTGCCGTTCTCCACTTTCGACAGGTACGACGCGGGAACGGCAAGTCGCGTGGCGACATCCGACTGCTTTAGACCTGCTCGCTCACGCGCACGCACCAACACGTCGCCGAGGAGTTTCAGCTCCTCGGCGAGTTTGGCTTTCGTCGAGACCCGGTCGGCGCCGCCGTGACGAGATTTCATTGCACTGGAGAGCGGACGTCTCGTCTGCAT
>QHVY01000205.1 GCA_003223695.1 Acidobacteriota bacterium | reverse complement strand
AGACTCGCGGCTGGACGCAATTCGTCTCGATGCAGAATCACTACAACCTCGTGTATCGCGAAGAGGAGCGGGAAATGATTCCGCTCTGCATCGATCGGGGCATCGCGGTGATTCCCTGGAGTCCGCTCGCGCGCGGCTTCCTCGCCGGCAATCGCTCGCGCGGCACTGAACGCGCGAAAACGGACTCGTTCGCGCAGGAGTACTACTTCACCGAGTCCGATTCCGCGATTGCCGATCGCGTTGACGATCTCGCGAAACGGCGCGGAGTCTCATCGGCGCAGATCGCGCTCGCTTGGATCCTGCAGAAGCCCGGTGTCACCACCCCGATCGTTGGCGCGTCGAAGCTCGAGCATCTCGAGCAGTCAATCGCTGCTTTGGAGATTCGATTGGATGACAGTGACGTGAAGTTTCTCGAGGAGCTGTATCAGCCGCATGCGGTGTTAGGCCACAAATGATTCACCACAGAGAGCACAGAGAGGCCTCTGTGTGCTCTGTGCTCTCTGTGGTGATCAATTCTCCCCGCGAATCTCCGCGAAAAACGCTTCGCTCGACACCGGCGCGGAAACGGCGGCCGGTTGCGGTGTTCATCAGATCTTCGCCGAATGCTGACAGCAGATCGAGCGCGATCACTTTCGCCCACATGTAACCGTAGTAACCGGCAGCGTAGCCGCTGGCGATGTGCTCGAACGTGCCTGGAAACGACGTTCGTTCGATGTAGCCCATCGGCGTCGCCGTTTCCATCGACTTCCAAATCTCGAGGCATTCGCCGGGATTCGCCCCCGACAGCGCCATGTCGTACGCGGCGTAAAGGTGCTGCCGGCCGTAATCGACGCCGGTGCCGAACTTTTTCGCCGCGCGGATTCGGGTCACGAGCGACTCATCGACTTCAGGACAGCTCGGGCAATGGTTCCGCAGCAGCGACAGACTCTCCATCCGGCTTCCCCACTCTTCATACATCTGCGACGGCGCTTCGACAAAATCGCGCTCCACGCTCGTGCCGGAGTGCAGGTTGTATTCGGTTTGCGAGAGAACGCCGTGGAGCACGTGACCGAATTCGTGCAGCAGCGTCTCGAGCTCGTCGTGTGTCAGGCCAGTGCGATTGAAATTCGTTACCAGCGCGCTGATCGGCTTTCGTCCGGCACGGCGGCTGACTCCGCGAACGGGACGCGATCGAGATAAATCCCGCCGATGAGCTCTCTGCTCGCAGCGTCTTTCACGTCGAGATAGAGGACATCGTCGTGCCAGATCGGCACTGAAGCTTCCTCGAATCGAATTCCATAGAGGCGCTCGCTGATGTCGAGCATCCAATGCAGCGTCGGAATGGTTGGAAAATACTTTCGAAGCTCTTCCTGATCGACGGCGTAGCGCCTCTCGCGCAGCCGCTCGCGATAAAACATCATGTCCCAGCGCTCGATCTTCGACCCCTTCAGTTCGCGCAACTGGCCGAGATCGCGCAACTCGGCATCGGTCACGGCGCTTTTCACGTCGTCGAGAAAACCGACGACGGTCTCCGGATTCTCTACCATCCTCCGCTTCGTCACATAGTGTGCGAAGCTCGGAACTCCGTAGAGGCCGGCGATTTCCTTGCGCAGCGCGACGATCTCATTGAGGATCTCGAGATTGCGTGGAGTTCCGCGATTGGTATTGGCGATGTAGTAGCGCTTGCGCGCCTCTTCGCTCTGAGAGTTCATCAGAAACGGTACGTAATCGGGATAGTCGAAGCCGACGACGATGTTTCCTTCTCCGTCCTTCTGAACGCGATCGAGATACGACTGCGGCAGGCCACGGCATTCGTCAGGTGTGAAATGCAGGAGAGTTTTGTTTTCGCGAATGTTTTTTGCGAACTCCTGCGCCAGCTCGGTCAGCCTCTCGGAGATTGCGCGAAACCGCTGCCGCTTTTCAAGTGCCAGCGCGACGCCGCTGTCCTCGAACGATTCGATCAGGTCCTTCTGCAACTGTTTTTCCGCAGACGTCCGCGGCGCCACACGCCGGACGCGCTCGAAGAGCTGCTCGTTTTGAAAGAGCTCCGTCATGAACACCGACTCGTCGATCAGCGCGCGATCGGCGGCATCGCGCACCGCCGCTTCGGGATGCACGCTGTTGAGCAGCGAGATCGGCCCGAACGCATCTTCCATGGCGATTGCGGCGTCGTCCCATACTTCGAGCACCGACTGCGCTGCCACCGATTCGTGAGGCAGTTGCTCGATTTTTTCGAGCCGCCGACGCGCTTCCTGCAACGCTGCGGCGGCGCGGCTGCCGACTTCCTCTGCCGTTAGAATAGGAATGGTTGGGCGCTCACCGAGCGCGAGCGTTTGGCTCATCGAAGGATGCGCATTCTAACTTGCTGCCAGGTGTTGTTGATCGCCATGTCCCTCTCCGGGGCGACCGATGACGCCGAGACTCACTATCGCCGAGGCGTGGCGCTTGGGGAAGAGGCTCGTCGGGCGAGCGTCTTCAGGAAAATCAGCCTCGCAAAAGAGGCGCGCGCGGAATTTGAGCGCGCCGTGCAGCTCGACCCGAACTTCCTCGATGCGCGCTTCGCTCTCGTCGAATTCGACATGCTCGCACCCGCATTCGTCGGCGGCGGCGAGGAGAGAGCGATCGCGCAGGCGAACGAAATCAGGAAACGCAATGCGATCGAGGGCCACCACGCATTCGCGATCATTTATCAGCATCAGAAAAAGCCCGCTCTCGCGCGAAAAGAGTATGCCGACGCGGTCAGGGAGGACCCGAATTCACCGAAGGCGCACTACTGGCTGGGCGTGTCGTTCTTCTCGGACAAGAACTACGTCCGCTCGAACGAGGAATTCGAGACAGCGGTCAAACTCGATCCGATGTACATGCCTGCGTGGTTCCAGATCGGACACACAGCAGCGCTGAGCGGTACAAACCTCGACCGCGGTGAAGAGGCGCTGCGGAAGTATCTGATGTCCACGCCGGCATTCGATGAGCCGCCGCTCTATCGCGCGCACTTCTGGCTCGGCGCAATCTACGAAAAGATCGGAAAGAAAGCAGAAGCCAGAGCGAGTTACGCAGCGTCGCTCAAGGCAAACCCGGAGCAGAAGGATGTGCGGGAAGCATTGAAGCGGGTGTCGTGAGAATCAAAAACCGAAATTTCAAATTTCGAATGAAAAATTAAGAATGAAAAATTGCAACGCCGGGTTGTTCCTTGATTCTTAACTCTTAATTCTTTTCATTCGAAATTTGGAATTTCGGTTTTCTTCTCTCTTATCTCGAACCTTGAACCTCGAACCTCTCTGCTCCGATCGTGACGCCCTTCTGCATCAAAATCGGATAGGGATCGATTGCCTGTCCTTTCCACCATTCCTTCGTCGGCGGCAGGACTGTCATCGCGAAGTGGAGATGCGGTGCATTCGCGGGAGCGTTACCGGTCGATCCGACGTAGCCGATCACGTCGCCGCGTCTCACCTCTTTGCCCTCGGTCAGTTGGAACGCGTAGCGATCGAGATGCGCGTAGTAGTAGCAGAGTGTTCCCGCGCGATCGAATTCATAAATCGTCAGTCCGCCGGCGCGGCTGGTGAAGAGCTTGCGAATCGTTCCATCGACTGCAGCGAGAACCGGCGTTCCTCGCGCAGCCATGATGTCCAGCGCCTGATGAATGTGACCGGCACGTGCGTCGCTGAAGTTGTCGCGAAGCTGGCTAGCTCGAATGCCGGCGACGGGAATCGCGATCGCGATCGAGTCGACCATCGGCGGCGCCGCAATGACCGCGGAATGGCTCGGCACCTCGGCAGCCTTCCACGCCAGAGCAAAGACAAAAGCAACAGCGAGCACAGCGATGACCCGATTTTTCATGTGCCCTTCATAATGTCCAGGCGATGCCGGAACTTCCCGATGTGACCGTCTACGTCGAAGCGCTGCAGCGGCGCATCATCGGTCAACCACTGATGCGCCTGAGACTTGCGAGCCCGTTCATCCTCCGGACGGTCGAGCCCGCTCCGTCGCAACTCGAAGGCCACAAAGTGACCGCAATCCGTCGCGTCGGCAAACGAATCGTGATCGCGCTCGAGGGCGACTTCTTCATCGTCATCCATCTGATGATCGCGGGCAGATTTCGGTGGCTGTCTGCCGGCGGAAAAATCCCGGGAAAGGTCGGTCTCGCGGCATTCGATTTTCCCAACGGCACCCTGCTGCTGACCGAGGCGGGATCGAAGCGGCGGGCGTCGCTGCACATTCTTCGCGGTGAGGAGGCAGTTCGTGCGCTCGATCCTGGAGGCGTCGAGGTGCTCGAGATCGATCTCGATACATTTCGGCGGCTGTTGACGCGCGAGCGCCACACACTCAAACGCACGCTCACCGATCCGCACCTGTTCAGCGGCATCGGCAACGCGTATTCAGATGAGATCCTGCATCGCGCTCGGCTTTCTCCGGTGCAGATGACAACGAGCCTTTCCGACGAGGAAAAGGCGCGGCTCTTCGACGCAACGAAGACGACGCTCATCGATTGGACGCAGCGGCTGCGCGACGAAGCCGCTGGCGGTTTCCCGGAGAAGGTCACCGCGTTTCGCGAAGGGATGGCCGTGCACGGCCGTTACAACAAACCCTGCCCCGACTGCGGCGCGCCGGTGCAGCGCATCGTCTACGCCGAAAACGAAACGAATTACTGCGCGCGCTGCCAGACCGGGGGGCGGCTGCTCGCGGATCGGGCGCTGTCGCGGCTGCTGCATGGAGACTGGCCAAAATCGATCGACGAGCTCTAACTTTCCGAATTTGCAGGCGTCTACACGCAAAGAGATGGCTGGTGTGGCCGCCGCTTTGATGGCAATGCCCCGTATCACCACCAATGACGATCTCCGGCTGGCGAAAGGCTGCGCCGAAGGCGACACCACCATCTTCGAAGAGATTTACCGCGACCACTCTGACCGTATGAAAAGCATCGCCTACAACCACCTCGGCAACGTCTCCGACGCGGAAGACGCGGTGCAGGAGACGTTTCTCAAAGTGCATCGCGCTGCGTCGACGTACAACGGCGAGTCGGCGTTCACGACGTGGATGTATCGCGTGCTGATCAACACCTGCTACGACGCGCTGCGGCGTCGGCTGCGGCGCATTCAGGAAGCGCCGATCGATGACGTGCTCACGTTCGAGCGCGCCGGGGCGAGCGTCGATGATGCGAAGCGCATGACGCTGCGAAAGATGCTCGGCGAGCTCCCCGAACAGCGGCGGACGGTGTTCATCCTCTTCGAAGTGGAGGGACTCAGCCACGCCGAGATCGGCCGGATCCTGAACATCAGCGAAGGAAATTCGAAATGGATTCTCTTCGCCACCAAGAAGCAATTGCAGGAACAGTGGAAGAATAAGTCATGACAATTCATTGCGATAATTTTGATGATTTGCTCCTCGAAGGCGACACCTTCTCGATGCAGATCGCCGCGAAGCATGCGAAGGACTGCGCCTCCTGCGCGGAAAAGCTCGCCTCCTGGAACGAGATCTCCGAGACAGCGCGCGGAATGCACGCAAGCTGGGAAAACGAGATGCTCTGGCCGCGCATCAAGCGAGCAGTGGGCGCGGAAAAGCAGCGGTCACGATCACATGTGTGGCAGATCGCTGCCGCCCTCCTGATCTTCGCCGTTCTCGGCGGCCTAACATGGAGAGCGCAGGAGCGGGCTCGCAAATTCGACGATGTGATCATGCGCGAAGCAGCACTGGAGAAGGTCGAACAGACGGAGAAAGAGCACATCGCTGCGATCAACAATCTCGAGAAGATGGCCCAACCGCGACTTTCCGACCCGTCGTCTCCGCTGCTCGTCAGCTACAAGGAAAAATTGATGTTGCTCGATGACGCCATCGCCGAGTGCCAGACGAACATCGATCGGAACCGTCAAAACGCGCACCTCCGCCGGCAACTGCTGGCCATCTACACGGAGAAGCAGCGGACGCTGCAAGAGGTGCTGCGGGAGGAAAGCCATGCTTCGAATCAGTAGATGCGCCGCGGCCATCATGTTGCTCGCGGTGCCCACCTTCGCCGCAGAACGATTCGAGAAGACGATTCATGCCGCCGTCGATTACCAGGGCGGACGAGTAACAATCGATCATCGCTTCGGACGCGTCTCGGTGCGCACGTCGAACAGCGACCAGGTCACAGCGCGCGGAATCGTTCGCTCATCGGACGCAGAGCTGGGAAAACAGATTCGCTTCGCGGTGATGAACGGAACGGGCGGCGTTTCCATCCGTACCATTTTTCCCGAGATCCATAGCCACTCCGGCGAGCTCTCCTATTCGGCCGACCTCGAAG
>QHVY01000204.1:16542-24664 GCA_003223695.1 Acidobacteriota bacterium | reverse complement strand
AATGCTGCACGCTGCCGGTCAGGAGCAGCGACGCGCCGCGGCGGCGCGCAATTTCGCGAGGATCTCCTTTCGGCTGTGTTCCGTCGAATGGTGCGATCACGCGAATCCCGCGCGCCTGCGCGATGCGGGCGCTGATCATTTCGGAAATGCCGTCGCTGAAAATCTGTCCATCCGGCGAGCCGCTCAGATCACGAAATGGAACGATCGCCAGCGACTTCACCGCGTTCGCCTGCGGAGCCGTGGCGCGGCTGCGCGTCAGGAGCATCGTCGCGCCGGTGATGACGAAAAGAACCGCGGCCACAGAAGCGATCACGGGCAAGCGCGGCGCGTTCATTTTGAACGTGCGCAGAGAGCGTTCGGTCGAATCGGAGCCGGCAGTGAGACGGTTCCGCAGATCGCGAAGATCGCGCGCCAGATCGCGAGTGGAAGCGTAGCGATCGTGCGCCGACTTCGCCAGGCAGCGATTGAGAATCTGCTGCAGATCACGCGCCGTTCCTTCGGTGGCGTTAGGCAGCGGCGGCGGATCCTCGCGAATGATTGCTGTCAGAGTTTCGGCGGAGGTGGCGCGATCGAATGGACGCTTGCCGCCGACCATCTCGTGAAGAATCGTGCCGAGGGAGAACTGGTCGGAGCGAAAATCGACGGCGCGCCCAGCCGCCTGCTCCGGAGACATGTACGCGGCGGTGCCGAAAACGTGACCCGCGGTTGTGTGCGTCAGCGGCTGCGTTCGATCGCCGCTCGCGATGCTCAGGCGCACTTTTGCGAGGCCGAAGTCCAGCAGCTTGACGTAGCCATCGCGGGAGATCATCACGTTCTCAGGCTTGAGATCGCGATGGGTGATGCCGTGCTCGTGCGCGCTCGAAAGCACGTCGGCGATTTTCGCGGCCACGCGCAGCGCTTCCTTCATCGGCATTGGGCCTGAGGCCATCAGGCTGCGGAGCGTCTGCCCGTCGACGAGCTCCATCGCGATGTACGCAATCGACTCGATGCGGCCGACGTCGTAGATCGCCACGATGTTCGGGTGATTGAGGGCCGACGCGGCGCGTGCCTCTTGCTCGAAACGGCGTAACGCCTCAGCGCTCGCGACATCGGGGGGAAGGACCTTGAGGGCGACGTCGCGATCGAGCTTCGTGTCGCGAGCGCGGTAAACCTCTCCCATACCGCCGGCGCCGATCGGCGCGAGGACGCGATACGGCCCAATGAGGAATCCGGCCTGGAGGGTCAAGGGGTTTGACGCAGCATACCAGAGCCAGAGCCGAGTGACGGATTTCTGGAGTTGTGGCGCCTACAGGCTGCGCTTTTTGCCGCGAATATTGCGGCGACTGCCTTTCGACTTGCCTGCCGGCGGAAAGCGATCGCCGCCTCCACCCCCACCACCATAGCCTCCGCCACCGTAGCCACCCCCGCCATACCCGCCGCCCCCCGATCCGCCCCGCGGGCGGTCTTGGGCGGCATTCACTCGCAGCGCGCGTCCGCTGAGCTCGTATCCATCGAATTTTTGGATCGCCTTCTGGGCGTCGTCATCGGATTCGAACTCCACGAATGCGAAGCCGCGAGGCCGGCCGCTCTCGCGATCCGTGGGAAGAAACACGTCCTTGATTGTGCCGACTTGAGAGAAAAGATTCTGAACCTCGTCGCGGCTCGTTTTGAAGTCGAGGTTCCCAACAAAGACCTTCGAAGACATCCATTCCTACTTTCTGCCCGCGGGCATGCAAAGGGGTCGCAAAAACTGCGCCGCACGCAGCATAACCGAAACGTAAACAGGTTTGCGCAGACGCCGTCTGAATCACATGGCTCCAAAGTTCGCATTTCTGCTGTTCGCCGCGTCGACGGCCTTCGCTCAGGGTGTGCCGCTGAACGACCTTGCCACAGCAACGTACCTCGGCCAATTCCAGGGAGGACTGTACGAATTTGGCATGAGCGTCGCGCCTGCAGATCACGAAGTGGCGGGTTTGGCGCAGGCGTCACTGATTCGACCGATCGACGGAAAAATCGCGATGCTTTCGATCGGCATGTCCAACACGACGCAGGAGTTCTGCGCGGCCGGCAATCCGTCGCCGTGCAATTCGTGGTCGTTCGTCGGACAGGCGACACGCGACGCCGCGGTCAATCACACGACACTGATGCTCGTGAATGGTGCACGCGGAGGGCAATCGGCAGGCACTTGGGACTCGCCCTCCAAAGCAAACTACCAATTGGTTCGTGATCAGGATCTCGCGCCCGCCGGCGTGACCGAAGCGCAGGTGCAGGTCGCGTGGCTGAAGGTCGCGAATCCGCAACCTACGGTGTCGCTTCCATCCCAGAATTCCGATGCGTACACGCTGGTCACACAGATGGGCAATATCGTGCGTGCGATGAAGACGCATTATCCGAATCTACGCACCGTGTATGTCTCGAGCCGGATTTATGCAGGCTATGCGACGACTACACTCAATCCCGAGCCATACGCGTACGAGTCGGGGCTTGCCGTGAAGTGGCTGGTGCAGGCGCAGGTCGATCAGATGCGGAGCGGCCGGATCGACATGCGTGCCGGCGATCTGAATTACAACAGCGGTATCGCGCCGTGGATCGCCTGGGGGCCGTACTTGTGGGCCGATGGCATGAACCCGCGATCCGACGGTCTCACGTGGGCGCGCGCCGATGTCGAAAGCGACGGCACGCACCCCTCGCAATCGGGCGAGCAGAAGGTCGGTGCGATGCTGCTCGATTTTCTAAAGCAAGAGCCGACCGCGAAACCGTGGTTCCTCGCTACATCCCCGGCTGTCCGCCGCCGGACAGCACGACACTGGCCGCTACGGCAGTCCCTGCAGGACTTGTCGTGCCCGGTCGAGATGCGCCGAAACGGTACCGCGCTGCGTCTGCAACAGGTTCCGCAGCGCCGACGAACTCGCCGACGGAATCAGCGTGCTATCCATCGTATTGAGCAGCCACTGATGCGCATCGACTTGCGCCTGCATGTAGGTGCGATCGAACGCCGCGCCGCTGTATGTGTTGAGCGCGGAGACCGTCTGCTGCGAGCCGCTCTTCAGATTGTTCGACGTCGAGTTGTCGGTCGGCGTGATGTTGCGGCTCGAGAACAACGACTGCGCCGCCGAGAGCGCGTTCGTGTGATCGGTGATCATCATCTGAGCGAAATCGCGCACCGCAGACGAGCTGGCCTTGGTGAGCGCGGCGTTGGCCTGATCGATCTCCCCCTGATTCGCGGTCGTGACAATCGCCGCGATGTCGGAATCGCTCACCGGCGTACCGCCGAGCACCGAGGATGAGGACATCGGTGTGTAAGTCGAACAACCGAACAGAACGAGAACCGTCGCGAGATACAGCAGAGTTGGTTTTCTCATTGCCTTCCTCCACTGCAATGTCGAGCATAAACTGCGCCTCATGTCGGCGGGACTATCATTATCGATGTGCGTCGCGGTCCAGTTGCACTCACAGTTGTACTCGTTCTCATCTTTAGCAGCGCTGCTTTTGCGCAGAACGACGCGGATCTCAAAAAGCGCGTCTTCGAGGCGTATGACGCTCTCGACGGTGTCATCCTTCCGCCCGAGCTCAACAGAAATGTTGCCGCGAACGGCATCGATCTCTCGCGCGACAACCTCGGCGAGGTGAAAAAGTTTCTCGAATCCACTCCGGACGCTCCGTTGATTTGCGCAGCGTTGTTTGCAGGCGGCTTCGGGACACGATCCATATCAGGCGTCCATCAGCTTCGGTTCGCCGAACTGGACCTATGCATGTCGCACAGGCCGACGCAGGAGCAATCTGAAAAAGTTCGGCCGTGGGTCTTACCTCCTCCTCCGTCGCGACGCGAGTCCATTGCGTCGACGTTCGTCCCGCATGATTTCAGTCGTTTCGTCGATGGCGGCTATTCTCCGCCGCCCGCAGCGCCGCATGCCTGGCTGAGCGGCGACATTCCGGGCCGCGATTACCGAAAAGATTTGCAAGCTGCATTCGACGCGGAACCTCTCCTCGCCGCCTATGTCTGCTATCACGCCGGCGGCGCCCCCTCTCTCGATGCACGACGGCGTGAGTTGCACTCAGTGCTCATGAAAGTCTGCAACGAGTTCCCCGATGCGAAAATTGAAGCGGCGTTCCGAGAAAAGAACTCGGAGAACGCACGCGCGTGGCTGAACGGGCTGATGAACGGCATGCTCGACGCGGCCGCCCCGCTTTCAAATGATCTGAGAAGACAACAGGCGCAGGAGCTGGTTCAGCAGTTGCCGCGAATTGCAAAGGCATCGACATACGCTTTTGAAGCCGGACTGCGGATCATTGCACTCGTTCCGGACGACTGGAGAGGTCCGGCGACGGTGCTCGCTTACAAAATGCAACCGACGTATGGCGATCGCGCGCCCGTCGAAGTGACGATCGCTTGGTTGAAAGATCTCTACGCGAAACAGATCGCGAGGAGCGCTGATCCTTCGCCTTGGAAGCGCGGTCAACGTGCCTTTCTGACTCTGACCGGCGATTTGCAGATGGCGCGGAAAGTCGCTGCGGAACTGGCTGCGCGTCCAGATGAGCAGCACGCGCTCGACGTGATTTATCTTGCGATCATTGATCGCGCGTTAGGCAATCGAGCGGCCTACGACCGCCTGATGAATGACTGTCCCGCGCCCGACGCGCAGTATCTGCTACGGTTCGGCGCTCCTGCTCGACCGGTGAAGTATTGCGAAGACGTGGTCGCTGAGTTCGCGCGCGCTGTGCGCGACCAGCTCGGCAACGCGCCCGCGGCCAGGCAATTCGCGCAGATGCACGTGGAGACGAATCGTGTGCCGTCCTCAACGCTCGGCGTTATGGTTGGACCCCCCTCTGACAAACGCGAAACAAGAAACGATCTGGATGACTGGTTCTCCTCATTTGTCCATCAGGAAGAGGACGCAATCGCCAAAA
The DNA here is from genome assembly GCA_003223695.1 of Acidobacteriota bacterium. Classification (GTDB taxonomy): domain Bacteria; phylum Acidobacteriota; class Thermoanaerobaculia; order Gp7-AA8; family Gp7-AA8; genus Gp7-AA10. Next base: position 19,777 of record QHVY01000204.1, on the reverse strand, counting down.
TGGATAAAGTGCAACGTGAGGAAGCGGGCGCGCGTCTGAACGGGAAGATCGGCTGCATGTGCGTCAATTTCCAGGAAGCGATCGAATTGACGCTGCTGCGGCCATGGCATGAAGGTGGCGCCGCTCAGCTCATCTATCGAGCGCACATGGATGAGCTTTCATTGCCAGCCGAGCGGCTTCAGGACCGCATGCGAACGAGTGGAAGCGCAGCTTGCGAGCTTTTTATTTGTTTACCGGTGATTACACGCGCGCGCGCGATTTCAGTCGTGAGCTGATCAAAACTTCTCAGCCGCCCTACGCGATCCGCGATTCGGTTCTCCTCGGACTTACCGAACGCTTACTCGGAAATACGCGGCCGCTCGATGAGGCAATTGCCAACTGCCCCGGCACACCTGCCGAGGAGATCGACCGTCATCCGGACGAAGAGGTCTTACATAACGGCGATTATTGCCGCAAGATCCTCAACTTGGACCTGATGCGCGCCATCTACATTGCTGACGAAAAACCGGTCCCGCACGCATTTAAGGAAATGCTCGCAGAGAACGCGACGAAGGCGTCCAGTTTCGCTGTGCGCGAATTCGCACTCGAACAGTTCACCCGCGTCGATCCAGATGCGGCAGCGGCTCTTTGGCGTGGGCTTGTTGACGGATCCAATGTCCCGGAGTGGGGGAAGGAACAAGCGTTTCTCCAGTTGGCGAAAATTGCGGAGAAGCAGAAACAGTGGAACGACGGAATCCGGTGGATCGATCGATACATCGATGCGACCAGTCTTCCGTCCGAATCGTTTACCGCCGACGCATGGGATGCGATTGCGCGGCAGGAAGAAGTTGTTGGTGGAATCGACGAAACCTACGATCTCAAGCTGCGATTGGCTCTTGGCGCACACGATTTCGAGACCGCGCGCCGGACCATCGAAGATCTCGCTGCGCATGGCGAGCCTCGATACGTTGTTTACGTTCGAAGCGGCCTGTTGAAACTTGCGAACGCCGAGATCGATGCGGGAAAACGGGAGGAGCCACTCCGCATTCTTGGGTATGTCTCCCGCAGCGTGCTGAGCACGATGACCTCGTCACTGCTCGCCGATAGCAGGAAGCGATTAGCCGGCACAGGCGAGAAGCGGGAACTGCAGCGCGAGAATTCGCCGTGGGATTCTCAATCACGAAAACCGCGGCGAGTGACTCAACCATCTCCGGCAGTCAGTAAGAGTTAGATGTCAGCCGTTCTTCTCGCCCTGGTCATCTCCGCCGCCCGCATCCTCGACGGACGCGGACACGTAATTCGCAACGCTGCGGTTGTGGTCGATGGTTCGAAGATCGTGCGCATCGATCCTCACCCTTCACACATCGACATCGACCTCGGCGATCGCACGTTGATGCCCGGCGCGATCGACACGCACGTGCACATCGGGTGGCATTTCGACAAGAACGGCCGCTCAAACGATGACGGCGGTGGCGAGACGCCCGACGAATACGCGATGTTCGCCGCGGAAAACGCATTCGCCACACTCATGGGCGGCGTGACCACTGTTCAGTCGCTCGGCGCGCCGATCGACAAAACGATTCGCGATTTCGCTGCTCGAAAGAATCTGCCGCTTCCGCGCGTGCTCACCGCTGTCGATCCGATCTACGACAACAAGCTCACGCCGGAGCAGATCCGTGAAAAAGTGCGGACGATTGCTGCGGAAGGAGCGGATGTCGTCAAGATTTTCGCGTCGCAAAGCATTCGCAGCGGTTGCGCAGCGCCGTGCACGCGCACGGTCCGGAGAGCGCGCGGCGGTCAGTGCTCGCCGGATGCACATCGATCGAGCACGGCGCGCTGCTCGATCAGCCGACGCTCGACTTCATCGCAGAACATGGAACATTCTTCGATCCTAATATCGATCTTGTTTTTCGTAACTATTTTGAGAACAAGGCGCATTTCCTGGGAATCGGCAATTACACCGAGGAGGGATTCGCACAGATGGAGAAGGCCGTGCCGAAAGCCTTGAGCGTTTTTCAAATGGGACTGAAAACGAAGGGTTTGAAGATGGTCTTCGGCACCGATGCCGTCGCCGGCTCGCATGGCCGCAATTTGCAGGAGCTGGTTTATCGCGTGCAGAAAGGCGGGCAGGATCCGATGCAGGCGATCGTCTCCGCAACTTCACTGGCCGCGGAATCGCTCGGCCTCGGTGCCTCGATCGGCAGCATCGCGCCCGGCTACGAGGCGGACCTCATCGCGCTCGACGGCGATCCGCTGCGGGACATCACGGTGCTCGAGCGAGTCAGCTTCGTGATGAAGGGCGGCAAAATCGTTTCACCACAGAGATCACAGAGAGCACAGAGATCAAAGAATTAGCCGGCGAATCCCACTTGTGAGCACCTTGACGTTGAAGTTGATTAAGAGGCCAAGTTTCCACTCTCCCAGTTTCATATACGTCAAGACCTGCGCGACGTGGATGGGATCGATTCCCGAAACAGACTTGATCTCGAGCACGACGTCGTCCACTAGGAAGTCGAGGCGATACGCACAATCAACTCTGACGCCTTTGTAGTGAACCGGTAGAGGATGCTGTCGCAGAAAAGGCACGCCCCGCAAAAAGAGCTCGTGGCCCATGCATTCCTGATACGCGGACTCCAAGAGGCCGGGACCGATCGCGCGATGGACCTCTATTGCGCCGCCGATGATTGCTCCGGTTACATCGTTCACAGCATCGAAGGTACCTCGGCTGCGTATCACCACAGAGAGCACAGAGATGTCTCTGTGTGCTCTGTGCTCTTTGTGGTGATTCGGAAAAGATAAACTCTACGAAATGAAGATCGGGATCATCGGTTCCGGCGACGTAGGCAAATCGTTCGCGCGCGCGTTCAGCGCGCTCGGGCATGACATAAAGATCGGTTCGCGCACGCCGGAGAAGCTGGCCGATTTCGTCGCCGAGATCGGAAGAGTCACTGCCAGCACATTCAAAGAAACCGCGCGCTTCGGCGAGGTCGTCGTGATGGCCACGCTGGGAGTGGGAACCGAGGAGGCGATTCGGCTGGCCGATCCGGACAGTTTCCAAAGCAAGGTCGTAATCGATGCCACGAATCCGCTGGACTTCAGCCCCGGCAGGCCGCCCACGCTGGCGATCGGACATCAAGACTCGCTTGGCGAACGGGTGCAGCGATGGTTGCCAAACGCGCGCGTGGTCAAGGCCTTCAACACGGTCGGCAATCCGCTCTTTTACAAGCCGCAGCTCAAAGGCGGCCCACCCGACATG
>QHVY01000204.1:6704-16480 GCA_003223695.1 Acidobacteriota bacterium | reverse complement strand
CCGATGTGCATGGCCTGGGTGCACTTCGGCATTCTTTCGGGCACGTGGAACCACGCGTTCAAGATGCTGCGCGCGTAGGGCACGGCTGCGCCGTGCTGAATTCCGGTTGCGGCACGGCGCAGCCGTGCCCTACAACTGTTCCAGAACTGCGAACACCTTCAACACACCAGCCTGATCAGGAGTAGCATCCGCAGGGCAGCGAACTTGCAGCCGGACGCCGTCTTAGTCGTTCACAGTAAACATTCCTGAGGTGACACGCGATGCGTAAATCGGCATTCGTCTTTTCCATCTTTTCCCTCGCCCTACTTGCTTCCACCGCCAACGCTCAATATTTCGGACGCAACAAAGTCCAGTGGGAACACTTTGACTTCAAGATCCTGAAGACCGAGCACTTCGACATCTACTACTACGACCGCGAAGCGGACGTCGTGAATGATGTCGGCCGGCAAGCGGAGCGTTGGTACGCGCGCTACTCGCGCGTGTTCAATCATTCGTTTACGCGGAAGCCGATCGTGCTGTACGCCAATCCCGCGGACTTCCAGCAAACGACGACGACGCCGGAGTTGATCGGCCAGGGGACGGGCGGTTTCACCGATCCGTTTATGAATCGCGTTGTCCTTCCACTCACCGGTGATTACGCCGAAAACGATCACGTCATCGGCCACGAGTTGGTTCACGTCTTTCAATTCGATATCGCCGCCTCGATGACCAACAACCGCCGCCGCTTCAATCTAGAAGCGTTGCCGCTGTGGCTCGTCGAAGGAATGGCGGAGTACTTCTCCAAGGGTCGCATCGACCCGCTGACGGCGATGTGGATTCGTGACGCAACGGTCCACAATCGCATGCCGGATCTCCGCAAGCTGACGCGAGATCCGTACTATTTTCCGTATCGCTATGGCCAGGCATTGCTTGCCTACATCGGCGGCCGATTCGGCGACGACGCCGTCGTTCGCCTCTTCCTCGCTGCCGGCAGCGTCGGACCGGAAGCGGCGTTCGAGCGCGCAACGGGCATTCCTGCACGGCAGATCTTCACCGACTGGCAGGAGTCCGCGCGCGAGATGTACAACCCGGTCGTCGAGGACCGGCCGTTCACGCTCGGGTCGCCGCTGATCGGCAGCAAGCGCGGCATCCGCGGCTACCTCAACCTCGGTCCGGCCTACAGCCCCGATGGTCACTACATCGCATTCCTCTCCACCCGCGACGTTTTCGACATCGATCTCTTCCTCGCAGACGCGCGGACTGGTCAGGTCGTGCGCCGGCTTGCGTCTGCAACACGCAACGCACATTTCGAGGCGCTGCGCTTCATTGATTCCGCGGGCGCGTGGTCGCCGGATTCGAAACAACTTGCATTCGTCGTCTTCGAAAGGGGCGACAACTACCTCGGTGTCATCAATGTCGATGGTGGACGTTATCGCGATGTTCGCGTCCCAGGCATCGATGCCATCAACAACATCGCCTGGTCGCCGGACGGCCACACGATCGCGATCTCCGGCCAGCAAACTGGAGCCAGCGACCTGTTTTTGTTCGACCTCACCACGAATCAGGTCCGCCGCCTGACAAACGACAAGTACGCGGACATGCAGCCGGCGTTTTCGCCGGACGGCCGGACACTGGCGTTCGTTTCCGATCGAGGCCAGGGCGATCTCGAGCAGCTCGCTTTTCCGGGCATGAACATCGGGACGGTCGATCTCGCGACCGGCGCGATTCATATGCTGCCGCTGTTCCGCAGTTGCAAGAACATCGATCCGAAGTTCGCGCCGGACAGCCAAAGCCTCTACTTCATCTCCAACGCTGAAGGAGTGCCCGATGTGTATCGCTACTATTTCGGCGACGGACACATCGCGCGGGTCACGCACGTGCAAACAGGCGTGTCCGGCATCACTGAGATGTCGCCAGCGCTGACCGTTTCCCCGGGCACGGGTGAAATCGCCTTCTCGCTGTACGAAGATGACAACTACAACATTTACAAAATCCCGCCGACGACGACCGGAGCAACGGTGACCACCGCCCTTCCACCCGAGGCGTCGCGGGCAGCGCAGTTGCCGCCGCTTCGCGGCACTGGTTCGGCGATCACCGCCTATCTCGAGCAACCGGCCGCGGGATTGCTGGCCGAGGACACACATTTCGCGACGGCTCGCGTCAGCAATTCGCTCCACCTCGCCTACCTCGGTCCTCCGACGATCGGAGTCGGAGTGAGCTCGTTCGGCACGGGCGTAGGCGGTAGCGTCAGCGCTTACTTCAGCGACGTACTCGGCGAGAACAACGTCGGAGTAGCGTTCGAAGGCGGCGGCACAGGCACGTCTGGAGTGGGAACATTTGGCGATCAACTCGCAGGCGAAGTCTTGTACCTCAATCAGGCGCATCGCTGGAACTGGGGCGTTGACTACACCCATCTGCCGTTCATCACCGTATTCGCCGGGGCGGGAACGAGCAACACTGGACAACTTGTCGTTCAACAGGAAGTGGACATCAGCCGCTACGACGACATTTCCGGCATCCTGCAGTATCCGTTCAGCACCACAAATCGCGTCGAGGTGTCGGGTGGACTGCAACGGCAAAGTCTGCGCGGCACTTTGGAAACAGCGACGATCGATAACGCCGGCAACATCATCAACGATACGAAGCAGCCGCTGCCCGGCGGATTCGCGATCAACCTCGCGCGTGCATCGACCGCGTATGTCCACGACAGCTCCATCTTCGGATTCCTGTCGCCCATCATGGGCTCGCGATATCGATATGAAGTGGACTCGCTGACCGGCGACCTCCACTTCAACACGGCGCTCGTCGATTACCGCCACTATTTCTTTCTGCGGCCGGTGACGATTGCCATCCGCGGAATTCATTTCGGACGGTATGGGCGCGACTCAGGAACGCTTTCATCGTGGGAGAGGAATCAAACGATCCTTCAGCCGCTCTACATCGGCGACTCTTCTCTCGTTCACGGCTATGACATCGGCTCGATCAGTCCGAGTGAATGCGTTGCCGCGGCGTCAAACCCGAACGCTTGCCCCGTGTACGATCGCCTGATCGGCTCGAGGATCGCCGTCGCAAATGCCGAGGTTCGCGTGCCGCTGTTCGGTACGAGAGAATTCGGCCTGGCAACCGGATTTCTTCCGACCGAGCTGTTCTTCTTCTCTGACGCCGGAGTGGCCTGGTGGCCTGATGCGAAAGCGAAATTCAAGTTGACTACGAACGGCAAATCCCCCGACCGCGTGCCCTCGCTCAGCGTCGGCGGCGGCGCTCGAATGTTGCTGAGCTACATCCCGCTCGAGTTTTACTGGGCCAAGCCGTTCCAACGCCCCGGCAAGGGGTGGGTGTTCGGGTTCAATATCATTCCAGGCTGGTAACCCTCACCCGGCGCGAAGCCTGCCCTGAGCGCAGCCGAAGGGCGCCACCCTCTCCCCGCGCCGCGGGGAGAGGGCCGGGGTGAGGGGCGCGAATGATTTCGAAACCTGAGTTTGAAGATCTCGTCAGGCAAGCACTTGACGAGCTGCCATCTCGTTTCGCCGATCTTCTTCACAACGTCGCCGTCGTCATCGAGCAGGAGCCGAGCGAAGGAGATCTCGACCTCCTCGACGATCCTGACGATGAGCTCCTCGGCGTCTTTCGTCATCATCCTCCGCTTCCCGAGCAGGTGGTGATCTTCCGCGGACCGATTCTGCGCACGTCGCGCAATCGCCGCGAAGCGATGGGCGAGATTCGCGATAGGCACTCGATTACGCGCGACCGTCGACACTGAGGCGCGCCAAGACCTGGATGAGCTTTCGTCCTTCGTCATCGGCTTTAAAGTACGTCTCGCACAGCTGATCAATCTCCTCGTCCGTCTCGCTGCTCGGAATTGTGAATCCTGCCGTGGGTTGCTCCGAACTCTCGGTCCAACGCTTCTCCCACCGCAAGTTTGCAATCAGCGCGCAGCGCAGGAAGGCGCGCTCCACCCTCGACTGTGCGGTGGGCTGAGCAGCCGCGGAGATCCCTCGTGCATTTGCAATCTGCTGGGCTGCGGAACGCGCAATCAACTTCGTGACCATCTCGTGCATTCCGCTTACAGGTTCACTGAAACACAGCCCCGATTGAAAGATCGTGCCTCTCTCGGCGTCGGCGAGCCAGTGAACACGGGACCAAAGCACACTGGCTTCGGCCGCAATCGGCCTTTTGTCCCATTCGAAACGAATTGGAGCTTTCTTGCCCACGTTGACCGGCGAGAAGTGCTCAATGCGTGCTCCTGTCTCGCTCGCATCAATCACCATGACCGTCGGCGGTCCGAAGTGTGCTACGAGACCATGTCTCAGCACGACGCGAGGTTTCCTGCGGCGTTCGTTACGGGGCTCGATACGGAAAACTTCGGACAAGGGGATGATTTTAGTTCAAGGACGCCGCCCATCCACTATCCGCCGGATTCCGAGCGGATTTGATTCCTTCAGCTCATCGGGCAACGCCCCCTCCGGCGCGTTTTGCCAGGCGACAAATCGCGTGAAGCGCTCGATTGCGCGCGTGCCCACGGACGTCGAGCGGCCGTCGGAAGTCGCTGGATATGGTCCGCCGTGCACCATCGCCGGCACCACCTCGACTCCGGTCGGATATCCATTGAAAACAACGCGTCCTACTTTGGTCTCCAGGATTTTCAATAGATCCTGATAGTCGTCGCCGTCGTCCGCATGAATGGTCGCCGTCAATTGCCCTTCGAGCGCTCGCGCAACTTCGAGCATTCGCTCGCGCGATTCGCATTCGACAACAAGCGTCGATGGGCCGAACACCTCGTCCATCAACTCCTCCTGCTCGAGAAAACGGGTGGCATTCGTGATGAACAGCGCCGCACCACTGTCGACGAACGCACGGCGATCGGCGAGCGTCGCAAATTTTTCGACGCCGTCGCGGTACGCATCGGCGATCGAGGAAGTGAGCATCGGCGCACACTGCGTCGCGGCCATCCGCTTGGCGAGATCATCGACGAATTCGTTCGCGTGATTCGCGATGACGAGACCTGGATTCGTGCAGAACTGACCCCCGCCGACGGTCACGGAGGCGTGCAGGCCGGCAGCGATGTCCGCGCTGCGCTCACGCATCGCGCGCGGCAGAATGAAAACCGGATTGATGCTGCCCATTTCCGCGTATACCGGGATCGGCTCCGGACGTGCCGCCGCCACATCCATCAATGCGCGTCCCCCTTTTCGTGAGCCGGTGAAGGCGACCGCTTTGGTCAGCGGGTGCTTTACGAGCTCCACGCCAGCTTCAAATCCCTCGATCAGCGCAAAAACGCCCTCGGGAGTGACTTCGGAAATGGCGCGCGCCGTGAGCCTGGACGTCTCCGGGTGCGCCGGATGCGCTTTGACAATCACCGGGCATCCGGCTGCGAGCGCCGATGCGGTGTCGCCGCCCGGGACTGAAAACGCGAGCGGAAAGTTGCTCGCGCCGAACACCGCGACCGGGCCGAGAGGCCGGCGCATCGAGCGGATATCGACTTTCGCGTGATCGATGCGCGCGTCGACCCATGAGCCTTCGTCGACCAGCGCGGCGAACATTCGGATCTGATTGCAGGTTCGCGCCAACTCGCTTTTCAGTCGCGGCATTCCCAGTGAGGTTTCGCGATCCGCTTGCTGCGCGATCGCATCGCCATTCGCTTCGAGTCGTTCCGCGATCGCTCGCAGCAGCTCGCCTTTTTTGCGTCCGCTCAAACCTCCGTAGCTCGCGAAAGCATCGGATGCAGCGCGCGCAAGGCGATCGACGTCAGTCATACGAGCCCCTCATCTTGGGAGAGGGTGGTCCTGAGCGGAGCGAAGGATCGGGTGAGGGGCAGCACTTCATACGCGCGGCCGCGAGGCTAGCGCCGTGCGAATGACACGCAACGCTGATTCGCGCTCGTCGCCGGCGAGCTCCAGGCGCGGCGGGCGCACGCGCTCGCTGCCCATCCCCACTTCTGACTGTACGAGTTTGATCAGCTGTACAAATTTCGGCACGGTGTCGAGGCGCAAAAGCGGGAGAAACCACCGATAGATGTCTCCTGCGGCAAAGCGTTGACGAGACCGGCAATCCAGCCGACGGCGCCGGCCGCCATTCCTTCTACGATCAAGTCATCCACGCCGACGAAGATCGCCAGCCGGTTGCCGAGCAGCGATCGAATCGAAGTCAACCGCCGGATGTCTGCGGCTGATTCTTTAACGGCCTGCAAATTCGAATGCTCTTCTGCGAGCTCGGCGATCTGCTCCGGCAGGAAATCCGTGCGATAGGCGATCGGATTGTTGTAGAGCATGCACGAGAGCTTCGTCGCGCGCAGCACGGCGCTGACATGCGCTTTCATCTCGCGCCAGTCGGTCGAGTAGACGTATGGCGGCAACACCATCAGTCCACTACAGCCGCCGTCTTCCGCTTTCTTCGCCAGCAGCACGGCAGCGGAAGTGCTCAGCGACGAAATGGTCGCCACAATCGGGATGCGCAGCGTGCGCACGAGTGTCTGCAGCACCGCTAGTTTCTCGTCAAACTCGAGCGTCGCTCCCTCGCCTAACGAGCCGAGTGCGACGATGCCGCTACAGCCGCTGTCGATCATCCATTTCGCATGCTTCGCCAGAAAGTCGTGATCGACGCTGAGATCTTCGCGAAATGGCGTGGTGATCGCGGGAATGACGCCGGACCAGTTCATGGGACAAGCATTCTAAGAGAGTCTGAAATTTCGAATTTCCAAATTTCAAATGAAAAATGAAGAAAAGGCCCCGTCCTCGTATTTCTTAATTTTTCATTTGAAATTTGAAATTTGAAATTCTTACGAGTAGCGGTCTGGCGATAGCGAATCCAGCGCAATTGATGGCTGTTCCCCCGATAAGACCTGCGCCATCAGCTTACCGGTAATGGGCCCGAGGCTGAGGCCCATCATCGCGTGTCCGGTGGCGACGGAGAGATTTTCGTAGCGCGCGAAGCGGCCGAGGTACGGGAGGCCGTCGGGCGAGCACGGACGCAGACCGGCCCACGGCTTCACGTCTTGAAAATCGTCGTTGTTGAACTCGGGAAGATACTTCGGCACCGCCTTGACGATCCCGCGCACGCGCGACGGATTGATCGACAGATCGTTGCCGGTGATCTCCATCGTGCCGCCGAAACGGAGCGCATTGAGCATCGGCGTCACTGCAACGCGCGCCTCCGACAAGATCATCGCGTGCGCCGGTTTCTTTCGCGGCTGCTGCAGCGTGAGGCTGTAGCCTTTTCCGGCCTGCATCGGCAGATGCAATTTCAAATCGCGTGCGATTCCCGATGACCACGCGCCGCCGCAGATCACGTACTCATCGGCCTCGATGTCCGCCTGGATACGATTTCCGTTCGCACGCAACGAGACTGTGCTGCTCCATCGCACGCTCGGTACACGCTTCTTGAGTGCGGACATGAATTGCCACGGCGCGAGGTACGCGTCGCTCGGAAAGTAAATTCCGCCGGCGACGGTCATGCGAAGGTTCGGCTCCATCGCCATGAGCCGTTTCGCATCGAGGATCTCCACTGTTAGGCCGAGCTCGCGCGACAACTCCGCCGTCGCCAACTCGTGCTCCAATCCTTCCTCGGTGTTGCACACCATGACGATTCCTCTTTCCTCGATCTTGAAATCGCCCCACTCGCGCGCGAGCTCAACGAAGCACGCCCGGCCGGCGAGATTGAGATCGAGAATCAGCGGAGCCGATCGCGTCACGTGCTCCACGGTCGCGGCACGATAAAACTTCCAGGCCCATTCGATGAGTCGCGAATCGAACCGCGGCTTCATGTAGAACGGACTCTCCGAATTCCACATCCACTTGAGCGCCAGTCGAATCGCGCCTGGCGCCGCGAGCGGCACGAAGTGACTCGGCGTAATCATCCCTGCGTTTCCGTACGAGCAGCCAAGCTCCGACTCGGAAGCACAATCGACAACAGTGACGCGATGCCCACGCTGCGCCGTGTAGTACGCGGTGCAGAGTCCGATGACGCCGCCGCCGATGATCAGAACGTGCTTAGACATTGATCACCACAGAGAGCACGGAGAGGACGAAGACGTCTCCGTCCTGTCCGTCCTCTCTGTGGTGATTGTTATGCACGAATCCCCCAGCAAAACGGATCGCACTCATCGATGATCAACGTCGAGTCCGCGTTGATGTACGCCGATCCGCGGATCGTCGGCCGAATCGCGCCATCGATCACATTCACATGACCTTCGAACAGGCTGCCGACGATGCTTTCCTGCCGCCAGATTTGTCCTTCGGCGAGCTTCCCGTCCTCGTAGAGACATGCCAGCTTTGCGCTGGTACCTGTGCCGCACGGCGATCGGTCGTACGCTCTCCCTGGACAAAGCACGAAATTGCGACTGTCGGCGTCCGGTCGATGCGGCGGCCCGAACAGCTCGACGTGATCGATGACCGCGCCGCCATCGCCCGTCATCCCGTCTCGCTCGAGCGCGCGGCGAATTGACCACGTCACTTCCGTGAGATGGTCGACGTGTTCGAAATCGAGATCTTCGCGCGCGTCATTCGCGAGAAAGAACCAATTCCCACCCCATGCAATGTCGCCCGAAATGCCGTCGACGGAGACATTCTTCGCGAACCGGTAGCTCGGAACGTTCTGCACCGAAACCGAGCGATCGTCGTGCAACTCCGCGGTGACGACTCCGACCGGCGTCTCGATTCGATGCGTGCCTTTCTTGATGCGACCGACGTGCGCGAGCGTGGTAACGACGCCGATGGTGCCGTGCCCGCACATTCCCAAGTAGCCGACGTTATTGAAGAAGATGACACCGGTGGCCGAATTCGGATCGATCGGCGGAACGAGCAGAGCGCCAACATAGACATCGGAGCCGCGCGGCTCATTGACGACTGCGGAGCGATAGTGATCGAAGTCGCGGCTGAATCGATCGCGGCGATCGGCGAGCGAGCCTGCGCCGAGGTCGGGTCCGCCATCGATGATGATTCGGGTCGGCTCGCCTTCGGTGTGCGAATCGATGACGCGGATACTACCTGCCATCGCGCAGCAGAGTAGTCGCGCGCTGAAATTCGCGCAATGCTTCCGGAAATCGGCGGATGGCCTCAAGCGCGTGAGATTCACACTCACCACGCGAAGCGAATGTGTCCGCATCGGTCTCGTTTGCGTAAGCTCGGAACGAATACAACATGTCGGCGATATGGAGTCCCTCATGCCGCATCCAGTGCGGTGAGGTCAGATACATGCGAGGTACGGTCCGTAGACGTGTCTTTTCGTCGAAAATCGTACAGGCGAGATTGCTCTTTCCGTTGCAGAATGCCTCGATCTGGCTCTGGCTGATGGTCGAGCGCTGCGGAGTGGCGATCTCTACGGAGAGGAGCGCGGCAAAAACGATCGCGTGCATGCATGCTACGATCGGCCCGCACAGCGCAACAATCGTCTGGCTGCGGTAGGAAATCGGTAGGATCGATGACCGTCCGATTTGCTGATTTCACCTTTGACTCCGCGCAGCGGGACCTCCTCCGGCGCGGAAAGCGCGTCCACCTCTCCCGAAAGGCCTTCGACATCCTCGCCCTATTGATCGCCCGCCGGCCGGCGGTGATCGGAAAGCGCGAGCTGCTCGACGAGATTTGGGAAGGGCGGGCCGTCGAAGAGGAAAACATCAAGAATCTCATCGCCGAGTTGCGGCGCGCGCTCGAGGATTCATCCGAGACACCGCGTTTCATTCGAACGGTCCATGGGATCGGCTACGCGTTCTGCGGCGATTCTTCCTTCGAGCCGTCCACGTGGGCAATTTTGTGGGAAGGGCGCACGATTCCTCTCGCGCGAGAGCTGGTCATTGGGCGCGCAAC
>QHVY01000204.1:0-6483 GCA_003223695.1 Acidobacteriota bacterium | reverse complement strand
GGATGTTTCGAAATTGAGAACAATGGTTTCTCAGTGAGTTGCATGTGTGTCTTAGTTTGCAGGACTGCACACTGAGGACTGAGGACTGAGTTAATGAAACGAGCAGCCATTCTTCTCGCTATTGCGATTGCCGCTTGCAGTTCGCGTCAAACGTATGTTGATCTGGTGCCACAAGGCACGGGCGGTGCGATCCGAGGCGTTGTGACCGATTCCCGCGGAACACCGCTTCCGGGTGTAACAGTGACTCTCGGCACGCATACAGAAGTAACTGACGCGAAAGGCCAATACGAGTTCCGCGGTATCGCGCCGGGCACATATTCGTTCGTCGTGCAACTTGCCGGATTCAATCGCGAATCGGTCCGCGTTCGCGTCGTCGATGCGAAACTGCTTCGATTGAAGACGACGCTCAATCCTGCAGTTACGGAATCGATCACGGTCACCGCGCAGGCGCCGCTGGGCGTTGAAGGTGGCGTTGTCGGTGGATATGTGGCACGGTCAGCGGCGCCAGTCTCTGTGCCGAGCGGCCTCTCTGAGCCGCCGCCGAGCACCGCGAATTACGCGCCGATCACCGAGAACGGCATCATCGACACGAGAAAAGAGCCCACCACCACGTTCTCCATCGATGTCGACGGCGCGTCGTTCGCAAACGTTCGCCGCTTTCTCAGTGCGAATCTGATCCCAGCACCAAACGCCGTGCGCATCGAGGAGATGATCAACTACTTCATATACAACTATCCTCAACCGAGCGACGGGCGGCTGTTCAGCGTCACAAGCGACGTGGTGGGCTGTCCGTGGGAACCGAGTCATCGGTTGCTTCGCGTCGGCATTCAGGCGAAGAGGATCGACGAGTGGAAACTTGCACCGAACAACCTGACCTTTCTGCTCGACGTCTCTGGCTCCATGGCGCCGCCACAACGTCTGCCGCTCCTCAAATCCGCGTTCCGAATGCTGGTCGATCAAATGCGGCCCGAAGATTCCGTTTCGATCGTTGTCTACGCCGGGGCAGCAGGCGTCGTGCTACCTCCAACTTCGGGAGCAGACAAATCCACGATTCTCGCTGCACTCGACCGGCTCCAGGCCGGCGGATCGACTGCCGGCGGTGCTGGAATCGAGCTGGCGTACAAGACGGCGGAAGAACACCTTTCCGCAACCGCGAACAACCGAGTGATTCTCGCGACGGATGGCGACTTCAACGTCGGCGTCACCGATATCGATGCACTGACAAAGCTGATCGAGCAGAAGCGAAAGAAAGGAATCTATCTGACTTGCATCGGCGTGGGCGATGACAACCTGAATGACGCGCTGATGGAATCGCTGGCCGACAAAGGCAACGGAAACTACTACTACCTCGACACGATCAACGAGGCGAAGAAGGTTTTCGTCAACCAACTCCAGGGAACTCTCGTCGCCATTGCCAAAGATGTGAAAGTTCAACTGCAATTCGATCCCGCACTGGTAACGTCGTATCGTCAGATCGGATATGAAGATCGCGCGCTGGCAAACAAAGATTTTGAAGACGATACGAAAGATGCCGGCGAGCTCGGGTCAGGCCACTCGGTGACCGCGCTGTACGAAATCGCCACCAACGGGCGGGGAAAAATTGCGGAGCTGCGGCTGCGTTACAAGGAGCCCGCGAGCGAGGCGAGCCAGCTCATCACCGCGTCCGTTACCGATGAGGGAAAGAGCATTTACGAAGCGCCGGCCGATCTGCAATTCGCGGCCGCGGTCGCCGAATTCGGCATGTTGCTGCGGCATTCGAAGTACAAAGGAGCGGCGACGTATGCCGATGTGCTGGCGCTCGCGCGCGCGATGCGCGGCAGCGATCTCGAGGGCTATCGCGAAGAATTTCTGAGAATGGTCGAGACATCGCGAACACTCTCGGCTCCCGACGCCATCGCGCGACAGTAAAGATCACCACAGAGAGCACAGAGCACACAGAGATGTCTCTGTGATCTCTGTGTCCTCTGTGGTGAAGCATTTAGTCGCGGGGAATCTCGAACGGCAGCTCGTCTTCCGATGCCGCTTCGCGCTCTGCCGGCTCGTCATCGCGATCACGCAGCGTGTCGTCCAGATCGATATTCTCTTCCATGTCTGTCTCCTAAAACTGCGCGGCTTCCGTCGACCCGTCGAGTGCGGTCGTCGAAGCTTGTCCTGAGCTGATGACCTTCATGACTTCATCGAAATAGCCGGTCCCCACTTCATGCTGATGTCTTGTGGCCGTGTAGCCGTGCGACTCCGCAGCGAACTCCGATTGCTGCAGGCGTGAATACGCAGGCATTCCCTCTTCGCTGAACTGATGCGCCAGCTCGAACATCGAGAAATTGAGTGCGTGAAAACCGGCGAGCGTGACGAACTGAAACTTGTAGCCCATGGCCGCGAGCTCGCGCTGGAAATTCTCGATCGTCTTCGCATCGAGTTTCTTCGCCCAGTTGAATGACGGCGAGCAGTTGTACGCGAGCATCTTTCCTGGATGAGCTTTGTGGACTTCTTCGGCGAAGCGGCGAGCTTCGTCGAGATCGGGCGTCGCCGTCTCGCACCACAGCACGTCGGCGTACGGCGCGTACGCGATTGCCCGTGCGATCGCCATGTCCAGGCCGCCTTTGATGGCGAAAAAGCCTTCCGCAGTTCGCTGGCCTGTGAGGAATGGTTGATCGCGTTCATCGACGTCGCTCGTCAACAGCGTCGCGCTGTTGGCGTCGGTGCGGGCGACAACGAGCGTCGGTACGCCGGCGATGTCCGCCGCAAGACGGGCCGCCGAGAGCACACGAATGAAATGCGATACCGGCACGAGCACTTTGCCGCCGAGGTGGCCGCATTTTTTCTCGGAGGCGAGTTGATCCTCGAAGTGAACGCCTGCGGCGCCCGCTTCGATCATCATCTTCATCAGCTCGAAGGCATTGAGGCATCCGCCGAAGCCTGCTTCGGCATCGGCGACGATCGGCGCAAACCAGTTGGTGCCGTTGCGTCCTTCGCTGGTGTCGATCTGATCCGCTCGCTGCAGCGTCTGATTGATGCGCTTGACGACCTGCGGCACGGAGTTCGATGGATACAGACTCTGATCGGGATACATGTGGCCGGCCAGGTTCGCGTCGGCGGCAACCTGCCAGCCGCTTAGGTAAATCGCTTTCAGGCCGGCGCGCACCTGCTGCATGGCTTGATTTCCAGTGAGCGCGCCTAACGCCGCGACGAACGGCTCGTCGTTCAGAAGCTGCCACAGCCGCTCCGCGCCCATCTCCGCGAGCGTGTACTTGATATCGATCGATCCTCGGAGACGGAGAACGTCTTCCGCCGAGTAGTCGCGCGTAATTCCGCGCCAGCGCGGGTTCGAGTCCCAATCGCGCTCAATCGCTTTCGGGTCGCGGACCGCGTGCAGTCGTCTGCTCATGATGATGATCCCCCTTCGGGAGCGTAGAGCCGGCTCTCAGCCGGCTCATGCGCCGCCTGAGAGGCGGCGCTACGTTCCAACTTCAAGAGTTCTTCGTATGCCGGGATGGTGAGAAAGTCCGCCAGCTCGTCGCTAGCGGTGAGGCGATCGAAAATCGCCGCAGCGCGCTCGAGGTTCGGCCGGTCGCCGATCTTCTTCAGCTCTTCGTCACGAATCTGCTCGTAACGCTTGCGTGTGATCGCGCCATGGTGAATCCACTGCCACAGTTGCGTCCGCGAGATTTCCGCGGTCGCCGCGTCTTCCATGAGATTGAAGAGCGGGACGCATCCCAATCCGCCGAGCCACGCTTCGACGTATTGAATGCCGACGTTCACGTTCTGCCGGATTCCCTGCTCCGTGATCGGCCCTTCCGGGATTTGCAGCAGATCGGCGGCGGCGACGCGAACTTCGTCGCGTTTGCGATCGATCTGATTCGCCTGCGGCATCTTGCGATCGAAAATTTCTTTGGCGATCGGAACGAGCGCCGGATGGGCGACCCACGTTCCATCGTGTCCGGCGTTCACTTCGCGTTCTTTGTCGGCGCGCACTTTCGCCAGCGCCGCATCATTCGCCGCTTCGTCATTCTTGATCGGTATCTGCGCTGCCATCCCGCCCATGGCGTGAATGCCGCGGCGGTGACAGATCTTGATCAGGAGGTCGACATACGACGCCAGGAAGTGCCGGTCCATCGTGACCAGCGCGCGATCGGGCATCAGGAAGTCCTGACGCGCTCTGAATTTCTTGATGAAAGAGAAAATGTAATCCCAGCGGCCGCAGTTCAGTCCAGATGAGTGGTCGCGCAACTCCCACAGAATCTCGTCCATCTCGAAAGCGGCGAGGATCGTCTCGACGAGCACCGTCGCGCGGATCGTGCCGGTCGGAATGCCGAGCTCTCGCTGCGCGCGCACGAAGACGTCATTCCAGAGTCGCGCTTCGAGATGCGACTCCATCTTCGGCAGATAGAAGTAGGGTCCGGTGCCGCGGCGGATCAGCTCGTGCGCGTTGTGAAAAAAGTACAGCGCGAAATCAAACAGACTCGCCGAAACAGGTTTCCCGTCAACGAGGATGTGCTTCTCGAGCAGATGCCAGCCGCGCGGACGCACGACGAGCGTGGCCGTCTTGTCGTTGAGGCGGTACGTGTTGGAGGGCGTCGAAAGCTCGATCGTCCGGCGAACCGCATCAATGAGATTCGCGACGCTCGCGCCGGAGTTCAGCGCATTGATGATCATCTTCCGATCGACAGGACCGGTGATCTCCACGCGGCGGTCCGTCAGATCGGCAGGAATCGCCGCAACCGTCCAGTCGCGGTCGCGAATCTCTTTCGTCTCGCTTAGAAAATCGGGAAGCTCGCCGACATCGAGCCGCTTCTTGCGGGCCTCGCGGCGTGCAAGGAGCTCTTCGCGACGGGTGTTGAACTCGCGCTGCAGCATCGCCACAAACTGAATCGCCTCAGACGTGAGCACGGGTTCGTATTCGGAACGAGATTTGCCTCGAATTTCCACGCCTGAGGCGGCTTGTTGAACTGCCGTTGTCATGTGTAAAATATTGAGCATGGACTAAGCCAAGGTCAACAACTAACTGCTGATCTGACTGTTAGAGTGTCTATTGTTGTAAAGATTAGTATGTAAACTTGTGAAAGGCTGTGAAGATGAAAGGCAGATTGGGCACAAGACTCCGTTGCCTGCGCCGCCGAAAAGGCCTCACGCAAACCGATGTCGCCTCACGCCTCGGCATCTCGCCGAGCTATCTCAACCTCATAGAGCATGATCAACGCCAACTTCCGGCCAATCTGCTCATCAAAGCGGCTGAGATCCTCAACGTCGAGCTCGCCGCGTTCAGCGATGACTCGCAGAACAGACTCGCCGCCGATCTGCAGGAAGTATTCGGCGATCCGCTGTTCGAGGAGCATGCCCTCACGACCGCGGACCTGCGCGAGCTCGCGGACAATCCTGCGGCATCGCGAGCGGTGATCGCCCTATACCACGCGTATCGGGCAACGGTCGAATCGACGCGCGCGCTCGCATCGAAGCTTTACGACGGGCGCGACTTCGTCGGCGTCGACCCCGCCCACCTCCCGTCCGAGGAGGTGTCGGATGTCATTCAGCTCAATTTGAATTTCTTCTCCGACCTCGAAAGCGCAGCGGAGAACGAAGCAGTCGCGGCGAAGCTGGATCGCTCCGACATCTACCGATCGATGGTGCAGCACCTTCGCAGCAGCTACGGAATCGAAGTGCAGCTCGTGCCGATCGGCCGCGATGGCGGAGCAGTCCGCCGCTACGATCCGGAACAACGAACGCTATTTCTCTCCGAAGCGCTCCCGCCATGGAGCCGCAACTTCCAGGTCGCACACCAGATCGGCGTACTTGCCGGGCGCGCAACGATCGACGCCATCATCGCGCGCTCAGAACAGAACCTGACAGCGACCGAATCAGTAAAGCTGTGCCGCATCGCGCTGGCGAACTACTTCGCTGCCGCCCTGCTCATGCCGTACGACGAGTTCCTTCGCCTTTGCGAAGAAACGCGATACGACATCGAGCTGCTGCAGCACCACTTCACGGCAAGCTGGGAGCAGGTCTGTCATCGATTGACCACTCTTCGAAAAGCGGGCGCGGAGGGCGTGCCATTTCATTTCGTCCGCGTCGATATTGCCGGCAACATTTCCAAACGGTACAGCGGCACAGGGATTCGCTTTGCCCGATTCTCGGGATCGTGCCCGCGCTGGGACGTGCACGCGGCGTTTCTCACACCGGGACGGATTCGCACACAGATCTCGAAAATGCCGGACGGCACCGCATACTTTTGCGTCGCGCGCACGATTCGCAAGAGCTACGGCGGATACGCATCGGGTGATTCGCTGATGGCGGTGGGAATCGGATGTCCGATCCGCGACGCGCGCAAGCTGGTATACGCGGATGGGTATGAATTGGACAATCTCGATGCGGCCGTACCGATCGGCACCACTTGCCGGCTTTGCGAGCGGCTCGATTGCGAGCAACGGGCGTTTCCGCCGCTGCAATACGGCCTGACAATCGATGAGAATGTGCGCGGCCGGAGTTTTT
>QHVY01000203.1 GCA_003223695.1 Acidobacteriota bacterium | reverse complement strand
TATGTGGGCACCGGTCTTGGCGACATCACCATCACGCAGACCGAAGCGCTGAATCACGAGCGCGCTCTGCGGCGATGGAACGAGTTTTGGGCGGCGGCGGAGCGCTGCAGCGCGTTGCAGGTGCATCTCGATGGAAACGTCGATCCCGCGGCGCCGCGTCATCCGGACGAATTTCCCATCGGCTCCGAGGAGTGGATCGAGGCGAAGTACGCCTGGGAAGAATTCTGGGCGGCGAAGAGCGACTCGCTGCAGCGGTACCTCGAGGAAGCCGCGGCAATTCAGGGCGAGGCCGTGCCGCCGTCATCGGGATCGGCAAAGCTCACAAGCATCAGGCAGAAGCTGAATCGCATTCGCGCGCTCAACAAAAAGTGGGGCTGTCCCGACGAGCCGTGGGCGAGCGTCTCGCCGAACCTGCTGTGGAACATCGCCAATATCCCAGCCTCACAAATCTCGATGATTGGAAAAATCGTCGGGCCAGCGGTGGCTCCGGTCGCAGCCTGCGCATCATTCGGAGTTGCTGCGAAGATGGCAGTGGACGCGATTCGACTCGGTGACGCAACGGCGGCCGTCATCGGCATGACCGATCCCCCGCCGCACCCGATGGTGATCTCGGCGTTCTACAACGCGAATGTTCTTTCCGCCGATGCAGATGTCTCCCGTCCGCTCACCGCCCTCAAAGGAACGCACGTCGCGGGAGGTTCGTGCGTGTGGATCGTCGGCGACGCCGACGCGATGATGGCCCACGGATTCCGCCCCCTCGGCATGGAAATCGTGGGCGTCGGCACGTCATCGGACGCGCACCACATCATCACACCGTCGAAAGGTGGTCCGCAGCTGGCCATCAAAGCGGCGATGGAGAATGTGGAAGCGACGGACGTGACAACTTGGTTGCATCCGGATGTGATCTTCACCGCACGCAAAGGCACATTCGGTCACGGCATGTCGGTCGGCGGCGGATGGGAGCTCACTGCGCAACATCTCGGAATGGCCAAAGGACGTCTCTATCCGATGGCGCTGACCGAGGGCGAGCTGCACGCCGATGTGCAGGTGCATCAGGCAAAGTTCGTTCAGGCCCAGGGATGCGAAGTGGAGCGCGGCTACAGCGGGAAGTTGAGCATGGGCGTCGGGGGAATCAACTCCTGTGTCATCAGCCGGCCTTGGGATCCGCAGTACATCGAGCAACATCTCGCCGCACGAGCGCATGCATCCGCGCGTTAAAGCATTTCTGCTGTTTCTCCTCTTTGTCGTAGGTTCGAATGTACTCGCCGCCGCGCTCGGCTGGCTGCTGGTGTTGAAACTCCATGTCATTGACACACACGATCGTTCGTGGCGCCCGGGCGCCTTCATTTGGTTCGAGGGGATCGGCATCGCAGCCGCTTTCGTCGCAACGTCGATCGTAGCGCGGATCGGCGGCTTGCCGTTGTCGCGCCTCGGATACGCACCAACTGGCGCGCTGCGGCAGCTCGCGGTTGGATCACTTTTCGGCCTAACAGCGGTCATCGTTCTCGTCGTTGCGATTGCCACGCTCGGCGGATTCACATTCGGCAAGCCTGTTTTTTCGGGCGTGTACACGCTCGGCTGGCTCGTCGCATTTCTCATGGTTGGACTGGCCGAGGAGATGGACTATCGCGCAGCGGGACTGCTGACGCTCGCCGACGCGATCGGTTTCTGGCCCGCGGCGATCGCCTTATCGATCCTGTTTGCCGGAGCGCACTACTTTCTCAAACCGATGGAGAACATCGCCGATGCGCTGAGCGTCGGCCTTCTCGGCCTTTTCGTGTCGTTTACGGTTCTGCGCACTGGTGCGATCTGGTTTGCAGTCGGATTTCATGGCCTTTTTGATTACGCAGCCATCTATCTTTTCGGCGCGCCTAACAGTGGCAACGCCGGCCGGCCGATCGCAACGAAGCTGCTCACCGGCGGCTATCACGGGCCGGCATGGCTCACCGGCGGTCCACTCGGTGTAGAGGCGAGCTGGCTCGTCTTCCCGGTGATCGCACTGCTCTTCCTGAGTTTTCATCTGACCTACCGGCCGCTGAGATACAATCCGCCCGCCCCAATCCAAGAAGAAAATTTAGGAGGAACAGCATGAAGCTGAAAGCTTGCCTCGGAGCCTGTGTGGTTGTCTTTTCGTCGATCGTGTTTGCTCAGGAATCGCCGAAGATGACCGCCGAAGAAAAGGCGCAAATGGACGCCATGATGAGAGCGGCGACACCAGGCGACGCTCATAAGAAACTCGCGACGATGATCGGCACGTGGGACGCGAAGGTGAAAATGTATCCGATGCAGCCCGGCGCTCCAGTTCAGGAATCCACCGGCGTCTCGGAAAACAAATGGGTCCTCGGCGGCCGCTGGGTGCAGGAGACGTTCACCGGCAACTTCATGGGGATGCCGTTCTCCGGAATCGGCTACACCGGTTACGACAACGTCAAGAAACAGTACGTTGGAACGTGGATGGATACGATGTCCACTTCGGTGATGACGTCGAGCGGCGGCGCAACCGGCGAAAAGACTTACGAGTTCAACTCCACCATGGATGATCCGATGACCGGAAAGACGATGCCGGTGAAGTCGACGATGCGCATTGTCGATGATAACCAGCACGTGATGGAGATGTGGGCTCCCGCGCCGGACGGCAAGATGTTCAAGATGATGGAGATCACGTACACGCGGAAGAAATCGTAACGTAGGGCCGGCTCTTAGCCGGCCCAAGCCGCCTAAGAGGCGGCTCTACGTTTGCTGTAGTCGAATCACGGCGAAGCTCGCCCGCTGAGGGTCCGCGAGCATCGCGAAGCGGCCGACCTTCGGGATGTCCTGCGGCTCGACATAAACGTTTCCTTTGAGCGATTTCGTTTTCTTGGCAACCGCATCGGCATCAGTCACCGCAAAATATGGGATCCAGCCTGGCTGCATCCCTTTCATCTGCTCGCTGATCTGCATCATGCCGCCCATCCCCATGTCGCCCTGCTTCATGTGCACTTCGGTGTATTCCGGGCTGACTTTCAACTGCCAGTTGAATAAGCCGGAGTAAAACTTCCGAGCGCCTTCGATGTCAGGCGTATATAGCTCATTCCAGCCCATCGCGTTCGGCTCGTTGATGATGTCGGCTCCTTTGTGGCGCTTGGCTTCCCAGATCGCGAACTTTGCGCCCTGCGGGTCCTGGATGTTGGCCATGCGGCCGACGTCCATCACGTCAAACGGCTCGGACAGCACTTTTGCGCCTAACGATTTTGCCTTCTTCGCGGCGTCGTCGGCTTTGACCACGGCGACGTACGCGAGCCAGGCCGTTTGCGCTTTTTTGTTCTCGTACAGCGCACCGACATTTTTTCCGCCCGACTGCAACATCACATAGGGCGGCTGATCGCCCATCGGTATTTCGTTCGCCGTCCAGCCGAACAGCGATCCGTAAAACTGCTTTGCAGCCTTCCAGTCGCTCGTGGCGAGCTCGGTCCAGCAGAATTCTCCTGGTTCATAGCTTTTCTTCTCAGTCATGGTTCCGACTGTATATACGCCGCGAGCGCTTCGCGCCAGTCACGAAGCGGTTTCGTTGTGAGCAGCGGCGTGTAGCGCGGGCGGGCGGTGTGGTGAACCTCGCCAGTCGACGCGGGCTCTACAAGCTGTGGATCTGCGCCGACGATTCTGGCGGCATCGAGCGCGAAGGTCTCGTTCGAACAAACGCCGGCATTCACGACGTGGTGTAAACCGTACACATTATTATCTATAATTTCGGCAACACTCTCCACGAGATCGCGAACATAAGTCGTACTCGCCCAAACGTCGGACACGGCGCGGACACGCTCCCCGGCACGTAGACGACGATGCACCGTGCTGATGAATGATTCCTTTCCGCGACCGAAGATCCAGGAGCTACGGATAATGAACGCACGCTGACAGAGCTCTGCGACCGCGCGCTCGCCGTCGAGCTTCGTCCGGCCGTACTCATTGATCGGCCGCGGAACATCATCGGTCGCATAAAACCGCTCGTCACGCCCGTCGAACACGTAATTGCTGCTGAAGTGCACGATCGACGGTGCGACTCGAGCGAGATTCGCCGGACCGTCGACGTTCACCGCGCGCGCCAGCGCCGGATCGCGCTCACATTCGTCGACGCCGATCACCGCGCAGTTGACGATGAGATCGGGACGCAGATCGGCGATCATTTTCTGAACTGCCGTCGCATTGGTGATGTCGAGATCGCGATGAGTGAGGCCCGTCGCGCCGAAATGTTGCACGGCCGCGCTGCCGACCAGGCCCGCTGCTCCCGTAACGACAATCCGCATCAGCGCAAAGTTAGGCCGGTCGCCTGCTCCAGATCGGAAGGGTCGTTCAGCAGGATCCACTGAACGACCGAGAGCGGCAGCGATCCGTTCGCGATCAAGTCGTCATGAAATTGTCCGAGGCGGAAGCTCGCGCCTTTCGCGTCGCGGTAGCGGCCGAGGAGACGCATGATCTGCCACTTTCCAGTGATGTAGCTGATCTTCTGCGTCGGATCGGCTGCCGCACCGGCGGCTTCACCGGTTGCAGCTTCGCGATCGAGGCCGCCGCCGTTCATGAAATATTCAACCGCCTGGTTGAATGACCAGGCACCGCTATGCAGATTCACATCGACGCCGATTCTCGCTGCGCGATAACGAGCAAGGCGCAACACCTGCCCCTCGCTCGCGGAATTCGGCGGATACAGCCCTTCGCGCAGCAACATCTCCTCACCGTAAAGCGCCCATCCCTCGGCGAAGACCGAATCTTCGTGATGTCGGCGAATCTCGTTGGTCAAATGATTGGCGATCGAGATTTGCAGAAAATGCCCGGGGATGCCTTCGTGGCCGAGGAGCGGGCGGGGGTCCTCGATTGCCGCGCGAATGTAAAAGTTGCGGCTCTGCGGATTGTAGGTCGGGATGAAGTAGAAGCCGCTGTTGTCCGGATCATAAACGCCGGGTGGATTCATAAACCCGCCGGGACTGGTCGGCTTGAACGCTTCGGGAAGCTGGCGAATCAAAAACGGTCCGATGTATTCGGGAATCGTGACCAGCCGCTTCTCTTTTAGAAAACGAATCATCTCCTCTTCGCGGCTCTGATAGGCCTGAAGGAACGCCTGCTGATCCGCCGGAATCGCTTTTGCGCGCAGCGGATTCGGATCGGCAAGCGATGGATCGGGCAGCATCGACTCGAGCGCTCGATAACGCGTCAGCTCCACTTCGCCGAGGTGCGCGACTTCGTGGGCGCTGAAAGGCAGCAGGAGAATTCGGTGCAGCATGTACTCGTAGTTGTCGACACCGATGGGTTTCCATTCGGCCATCGATGGCAGCCGCTTCTCGAGCCAATCCGCATACGCGTGCATCGCGGCGATGGCGCGCTGGCGAGCCTTCGCCAGTGCATCATGTTCTGCCGGCGTTAGGCCGCGATCGAGTGCCGCCATGAGGCTGTCGTTGTAGAGCGGATCGATGTTGCGCGCCGACTCGATCGCCCACTGGGCATACAGACGCACGGGCCGTGTGAGATTCTGTTTAGCCTGTTCCAGCATTGCTGGAATCTGTTCGAGCCGTTTTGTCGCCCATCTGGCGCGATTGCGCGGTGTGTCGTAATCTTTTTTGATCAGCGAGAAGATGGCGTCGCTCGCTTCTCCGCTGTAAACCAGAGGATCAGTGGCGGTGAGATCGCGCACGCGATGCGCGAAATCGGGCGCCTCGAGCTGCGCGCGAAAAAGGATCACGTCGATCTTGTCGTTTTTGCTCCATTCTGAGATGTCGGCAACGCGCAGGCGGTCCAGCAAATCGTGAACGTGTGTCGCGCGCCGCGCGATCGCCGCCGGTGAGTAGTCCGTCAGCCGATCATCGTACGCATGAAATCCTCGGTCGCTCGCGAGGACCGGAAATTCGCTTTTCTCCCATTCGTAGTAGTCGTGCGCGGCACTTCGTAAAGACTGTGGAGCCAGCGAAGGGGCGCCTAACGCAGTCATGCTGCATAGAAAC
>QHVY01000202.1 GCA_003223695.1 Acidobacteriota bacterium | reverse complement strand
GCATTCCCAGGATCGACTTCAGCGTCTGCTCGAGGTTCCACAGCAGCTCGAGATTTCCCTGCACCTGATGATCGGGCTGCAGCGGATGTGACAGCGCGAATCCCGGCGTGCGCGCGATCTCTTCATTGAGCCGCGGATTGTGTTTCATCGTGCACGATCCGAGCGGATAAAGACCGGCATCGATCGAGACATTCAACTTTGACAGCCGCGTGAAGTGCCGGATCACGTCAACTTCGGAGACTTCGACTTCGTCTGCGATCTCGCTGCGCATAAGATTCGTGGGAAACAGATCTGTTTTCTCCGGAACGTCGAGCGCAGGAAGGCGATAACCGCGGCGGCCGCGCTTCGAGTGTTCGAAGATCAATCCTTCGCGATTCGCGCCCTGCGGTACGGATGAGGCGGCCGTTTCCTGTTCGACGATGGTAGTCATCGCTGTCCTTTTGTCATCCCGACCCTGAGCGCAGCGAAGGGGAGGGACCTGGGGCAGCGCGAGGCACAATTCTGCGGCTTCGTGCCCCCCGCCCACACCGATTCCTCGCTACGCTCGGAATGACACTTCATCGCCGCTCCCTCGAGATCGCCGCGCTCAGCACAACGGCATAGCGATCGAGCTGCTCGCGCGAGTGAAGCTCCGTCACGGCGACGAGGAAGTCGTTCTCGTGGCCGCGATAGAACTGCCCGAGCGGAATGCCGCCGAGGATTTTCTCGTGCTCGAGGTCGAGGAGAATCTCGCGCGCGGGGAACGGCGTGCGCACGACGAATTCGTTGTACACCGGTCCGCTGAACGCTATAGTAACCGTTGCTATAGCGGACAATTTGTCACGAAGGTAGGCTGCTTTGTGCAGGCACTGCGTGGCCACTTCGCGCAGACCTTCTTTCCCCATCAGCGAGAGATAGATGTTCGCCGCGAGCGCGAAGAGCGCCTCATTCGTGCAGATGTTCGACGTCGCCTTGCCGCGGCGGATGTGCTGCTCGCGTGTGGCCAGCGTCAGCACGTAGGCGCGGCGGCCGTCGACATCGACGGTTTCACCGACGAGTCGTCCCGGCATATGGCGTTTGAGCGCATCGCGCACGACCATGAATCCGACGTACGGCCCGCCGAACTGCGTCGGGATTCCCCACCCCTGGCCCTCGCCGACGCAGATGTCGAATCCGTGCGCGCCCGGCGGGCTGACAATCCCCAGCGAAGTCGCCTCGGTGATCACCGCGATCTTCACCGCGCCGACACCGTCGGCGATCGCGCGGATCGCGTCATAGTCCTCGAGGACTCCGAGGAAGTTCGGCGATTGCACGGCGACGGCGAAAACATCATCGGTGCACGCGGAGTGGAGCGCTTTGGTATCGATACGTCCGTCTTTCGTCCAGCCAACTTCTACCACTTCGTAGCCGAGGTTCTGGATGTAGGTGCGGACGGTTTCGGTGTACTGAGGATGTACAGATTTACCAATAACAATTTTCGTGCGATTTTTTACCACGCGCTCGGCGAGCAGCACCGCCTCGCACAGCGCGGTCGAGCCGTCATACAGCGATGCGTTCGCGACATCGAGTCCAGTCAGCAAGCATTGGTGCGTCTGGTATTCGAAAATCGACTGCAGTGTTCCCTGCGAGACTTCCGGCTGGTACGGCGTATACGACGTCAGGAACTCGGCGCGAAGCAGGAGTTGATCGACACACGCCGGCTGAAAATGCGCGTAGGAGCCGCCGCCGAGAAACGAGAGGTGATCGACTGCGCTTTTGTTTTTCGCCGCCAGCTCGCGGAACCAGCGGCGCGCCTCGATCTCCGACCATGGGCCCGGGATGTCGAGCAGCTGCTCGAGCTTGACGTCGTCAGGGATCGAATCAAACAAACGATCGATCGAATCGACGCCGATGACGGCGAGCATCTCTTTGACGTCTTGTTCAGCGTTGGGGATGTATCTGTGTTGCGTCGACTCGGGAAGTTTCAACTATTTCCCCGCTTCTTTTTCAACGTACTCTTCGTACTCCTCGGCGTCCATCAGCTCGTCCACTTCCTCGGGCGTCGTCAGTTTCACGCGAATCATCCAGCCGTCGCCGTACGCATCGGTGTTGACCAGCTCCGGCTTCTCGGTCAACGCGTCATTCACTTCAACAACCTGGCCAGACACCGGCGCGAATAGCTCGGAAACTGCTTTTACCGACTCGATGCTTCCCATCTCGTCGCCCTGTTCGAGCTCCGTTCCCACCTGGGGAAGCTCCACGAACACCACATCGCCCAGCTCTTTCTGCGCGTAGTCGGTGATGCCGATCGTGCCGACTTCTCCCTCCACGTGCACATACTCGTGACTCTTCGCGTACCGGCTGTCTTCCGGAGTCATCGGCTTTGCTCCTTCGGTCGTTTGTAGAACGGTGTCGGGACGACGCGCGCCCGAGCTTCTTTGCCTCGGATCAGGACGGTGAATTCCGTGCCGGGCGCCGATTTGTCGAGCGGAAGATACGCGAGCCCGATCGGTTTTTTCAATGTTGGCGAGTGCGTGCCGCTGGTGACCACACCGATTTCCTCCCCGCAGTCGATGACCGGATAGCCGTGCCGGCCGATGCCCCGATCGACCATTTCGAAGCCGATCAGCTTCCGCCGCGGCCCCTCGGCCTTCTCCCGCTCCAGAACTTCGCGGCCCATGAAATCGCCTTTCTCCAGCTTCACGATCCAGCCGAGGTCCGCCTCCAGAGGCGTCGTGGAATGATCGATGTCATTGCCGTACAGCGCCATTTTCGCCTCGAGACGCAGGGTGTCGCGCGCGCCGAGGCCGCAGGGCTTGACGCCGCGGTCGACGAGCGTGCGGAACACGCGCGGACCGTCCTCCGGCTCGCAGTAGATCTCGAAGCCGTCTTCGCCGGTGTAACCGGTGCGCGAAACGATCGACGCCGCGCCGTCCACGATTCCTCCGGCGAATCGGTAGTACTTCATGGAGGATAGATCGAGATCGGTCAGCGGCTGGAGAATTCGTTCGGCTTCCGGACCCTGCAGCGCGAGCTGCGCGTAGTCGGCGCTGACGTTCCGCACTTCAACGTCCATTCCTTTCGCGCACTCCAGCAGCCACTCGTAGTCTTTGTCCGTGTTCGCGGCGTTGACCACGACGAAGTAGTCGTCGCCGCTCATTCGATAGATGAGGATATCGTCGACAAATCCGGCGGTCGGATACAGCAAGCCGTTGTACTGCGCGCGCCCGTTCTCCAGCTTCGAGACGTCATTGCACGTGGTGCGCTGGAGCAGCGGCAACGCTTGCGGCCCTTTCACGGTCACCTCGCCCATGTGCGAGACATCGAACAGGCCGGCGTGCGTCCGCACCGCCTCGTGCTCGTCGAGAATGCTGGAGTACTGGACGGGCAGCTCCCATCCGCCGAAGTCGACCATCTTTCCGCCGAGCTGATGCTCCACGGGATGGAGAGGGGTCTTCTTCAGAAGAGTTTCGATCATGGGAGTCTCCGGAAGGGCAGCGTACTTTACAATGCGTTCCAGGAGCCGGCAAGGGAGCGGCGGGCGTGAAAAACGAGATCGGCGATTTCCTCGATCACCTCACTTACGAGCGCAACGTCTCCATCAACACGGTGACCGCGTACCGCGAGGATCTGGAATCGTTCGTCGGATTTCTCTGCAACGACTTCTTCACGCTGGGACGCGATCAGCTCGACTGGCCGCGCGTCGATCGCCTGGCCATCCGCTCCTACATCGCATTTCTGGCTCGCAAGAAGCTCAGCAGGGCATCGATGGCCCGTCACCTCTCGACGCTGCGCACGTTCTTCCGCTTCCTCATGCGCGAGGAGATCGTGGAGAACAACCCGGCCAGAACCGTGACCACACCGAAGCGCGAGAAGCATCTGCCATCGGTGTTGCAGTCATCGGACATCGCGGTCCTGTTTGAGCAGCCGGACGTCTCCAACGCGTTGGGCCTTCGCGATCTCGCGTGCCTGGAGATGCTGTATGCCTCCGGTCTGCGCATCAGCGAGTTGGTGGGAATCGACATCGACGACGTGGAGCTGCGTGGACGCCTGGTGAAAGTCCGCGGCAAGGGATCGAAAGAGCGAATGGTGCCCTTCGGCAGCAAAGCGGAGGCTGCGCTCCGTGCATGGTTGCGCGAGCGGAAGGCACCCGCCGATGAGCCGGCGATCTTCGTCAACTATCGCG
>QHVY01000201.1:9352-11205 GCA_003223695.1 Acidobacteriota bacterium | reverse complement strand
CGGCGATCGCGATTGCCAGTCCATGTGGCGCTCGAGCATCAAAGCGGTCAACAAATATGTCGCTGACGGCGACTGGTACGGCGAGGTGGACATGGACTCCGGCAAGCTGACGAAGACGGAGTTCGGGGCACTGCACGCGTTTTTGCCAGCAGTGCTCGCGTTAGGCGGAGACGTCAAACGCGCACGGCGGCTCGAAGCGTCATGCTTCAAGATGTGGACTCTGCACGGCATCGAGCCGGAGGCGATCGACTACCGCACGATGGCGGTGACCGAGGCGCCGTATCCGCTGCGTCCGGAGATCATCGAGTCGGCGTACTACCTCAATCACTACACGCATGACCGGCAATACGTCGACATGGGCGGCACGTTCTTCGACGATCTCGTCAAAAACTGCCGCACTGACGATGGCTACACGACGCTCAAGAGCGTGATCACCAAAGAGAAAGGCGATCTGATGCCCAGCTACTTTCTCGCGGAGACGCTGAAATATCTATACCTACTATTCAGTGATGATAAGAAGTTACGTTTTAGCGACGTGATCTTCAATACCGAAGCGCATCCGCTGCTCAAAACTTCATCACGATCGCGGCGATGAGGCTCATGTCGTTCTTCTTGATCCCGGCCCTCGGCGGCCGCGTTTTGTAATCGTCGAGCGCGGAGAGTTTGAGCTGGCTCCTCGCTGTCAGGTTGCTCGCTAGCGACGCTTCGAGATGGTACAGCGCGTCGCCAAAATCGCGAGTCTTCCAAAGACCCGCTGCGGTTTCGCCGAGGGTTGCTGTCGGAGAAAACTTCCAGGTGAGAAGCTGCTTGGCGTTGACCGCGCCACTCGTCTCGCGAGAAAGGCCCGCATCTTTTTCGACCACGAATCCGAGGCCACCTTCGGCGGCGACGTCGAGGGTGGCATTCTTGATGAGGTGGTGGCCCGCTCCGACGCTCGGCGTGACGAGATAGTCGATCTCCTTGAATTTGTCGCGAAGGAAATGTGCGTCGGCGAAGGCATATGTCAGCGGGGATACCGCGTACTCGTCGCGCGCGCCGAACGTGGTGCGATCGACGGTCAGCTCGCCGGCATTGTCAGCACGCAAATAGAACGCGTCGTACTTCGCCTGATTGCGCGCGCTGATGCGCTGTGCAAGATTGAGAGCGAGATTGATGTTTTTCGTGTCGCTGTTCCCGCGTGTCAGCGACAGACCGGCGCCGAAATCACCGCTCCAGGTTTGCCCATAAGCTGCAGGGCACACAGAAATCGCGCAGACGAACAATGCACTTCGGTACATCAACTACCTCCAACGGGCTCGGGCGTATTCAATGTCCGCGCCCGATGGAATAGAGTGCGGCGGGCATGCTCGGTATCGCAGCGATGTTCGCGGTCAAGATTCTCGTCGATCGCAACATCGGAATGGCGGCAACGCCGCAGTTCAAATTCCAAAGTGTCCCCTCTCCCGTTCGCGATGATGCCGCCGCCGGCTCGACGCTCACCCTGATCGCCGGCTCTCTCGACAGCAACAGCGCTGCGTTGACAGCGCTCACCGATGGCGCTGTCCCCACCGATGAAGATCAGCCGGCACAGAATGTTTTTTTCAAGTCGGCGAGCTGGGGCGGCCGAGTTCGCATGGATTTCGGAACGCGAATCGACATCGCGCAGATCAACTCATATTCGTGGCATCCCGATTCGCGAGCCCCGCAGCTTTACAAAGTGTTCGCTGGCGATGAAAGCGATCCGAATTTCAATCCCGCTCCATCGAGCAAGCTCGATCCGGCAGCGTGCGGATGGAAGCTGATCGCATTTGTCGACGCGCACTCGCCAGATCCTGACGACGAGGGAGGTCAATACGGCGTGAGCAT
This sequence comes from Acidobacteriota bacterium, assembly GCA_003223695.1. Classification (GTDB taxonomy): domain Bacteria; phylum Acidobacteriota; class Thermoanaerobaculia; order Gp7-AA8; family Gp7-AA8; genus Gp7-AA10. The sequence goes on along the minus strand of QHVY01000201.1, from coordinate 9,360 downwards.
CCGCGACG
>QHVY01000201.1:0-9128 GCA_003223695.1 Acidobacteriota bacterium | reverse complement strand
GGAGGTGTTCCACCGCTCTGCACCGCCGGGATTCGAGGGCAATTACAGCGACTTCCCCTCCGTACAGCCGCACATGAAGGCGATGACCAACGAAGGTCTCGAGGCGGACATCCGCGCCACGTACGAACTGCTGCGAAACGACAATGCGTGCAACGGACGTTTCGCATCGATCGGCTTCTGCATGGGCGGGCGCGTCTCCTACCTGGCGAATTCGATTCTCCCGCTCGGCGCCGCGGTTTCGTTTTACGGCGGCGGAATCGCGCCAGGGCTGCTCGATCGCGCACCGCGGCAGAACGCTCCGATCCTGCTTTTCTGGGGCGGCCTGGATAAACACATTGGTGAAGAGCAGCGCAGCGCGATTCGTGATGCGTTGACAAAGTCGTCGAAGCCATTCGTCGAAGCGCTCTTTTCGTTTGCCGACCACGGATTCTTCTGCGATGCACGCCCGAGCTACAACCCCGAAGCGGCGCGCGACTCATGGACGCTGACCACGAGCTTTCTCGCGGGCAATCTGCGATGACTCCGTACATCATCCGCACCGCGGTCACCGGCCCGCTCATTCTCATCGCGCTTCTTTTCGTTCATCGAATTCTCGGCAAGCGAACGCTGGCGAATCTGAACAGCTACGACCTTCTCGTCGACGTGGCCCTCGGCTCCATGGTCGCAACGATCCTGCTCACCGGCGTACCGATTCGTGTGGGACTCATCGCGCTCGCGGTGCCGCTCGCGTTGCAGATGGCCATCGCGTTCGTCACATCACGCTCGCGAAAAGCGGAGCGGCTGGTGAAGGATCGCCCCTCGGTGCTGTTTTTTCGGGCCAAATATCAAACGGATGTGATGAAGCATCAATTGATCAGTGAAGCCGAGGTACGGCGGTCAGTGCGAAAGAGCGGGTTGAGCTCGATGGGGGATGTCGACGCGGTGGTCTTCGAGACCGACGGGACGCTCAGTGTGTTGAAGAAAAGCGAGCGAACCGATTTTTCTGCACTCCAGGGCGTTGCCGGTCCGCACGAGCAGGCCTAGCGATCAACGATCGAACGGAATTTCGTAAGAGATGCCGAATCGCATCAGAAAGTTGATGCTGCTCGATGTCAGGCCAAATGCCGGACTGACACGCAGCGTGAATCGCGACGGCAAGGTCCACGACAGACATGGAGCGAGATAGTGCGACGTGTTGGCGAGTGTCATCCGATGCTGCTCGCCGAAACCGCCGTAAGCTTCGATTCCGGCGGAAAAATTCTCCCGCGCGAGCGGCCGGCTCGCGCCGAGCGCGTAACCGAATTCCCACGGATTGCCGGCGAGATTCTTCTCCGCGATCAAATTGACTGATGTGTTCCAGCCGTGATCCTGGTGCGAGAGGATCAGCTTCGTTTCGACCTCGCTCTCTTTTTCCGACCGCGCTTCAGAATTCGGCGCAGCGAGGTCCCGCCAGGAATCGAAACCGACAAATTCACGCAGTGCTTTATCGGCGCCGCTGGTGTTCGCGTATTCGATGTACAGAACGGGATTGACTGTGTGCTCTTCCATCAAGAGGCGAAAACGGTTCTCGATTCGATAACCGGTGTAGAGGGAGCTTTCGTGCGAGGTCGATTGGCCATCGAGGTAAAGCGCGGAGGTCCACCAGGCCCTCGGCGCGAACTCGAGCTCGAGGGTGGTGCCGATAAATCGGTTTCCCTGTATGGGCGCGGCGACAACCGGCGTGAGGGAGACCTCGAGATGTTGCGGCTCTGCCATGTCATGGTCGTAGGTAACGAGGTAGGGACTCTCCTGGGCGGCGACGGTGGCCGGCACAATGGCCAGCAGCATGATGCGACTGAGACTTAGTCTCATAACGATGGCGAACAATATGGGCCCCGCGGCCGAAAGTCAATCCTTCGATCGCCCCGGCTCGAATTCGAACCGCGCCGCAGACGCAACCGGCTTGCGGACCTTCACGTGGAACTCGCACCGCTGATCGCCATCCTGAAATCGCCGTTCCCGGACGACCTCGTGACCCAACAGCCGGCGGAGCGTACTCACGGTCGTGCTGCAGACGATCGGCTGCTCCAGTGCGACGTTCAGATATGGGCAGCACTTCTCGATCAAAACGATATCGCGCCCGCTCGACTCGACTTCCGTGAATTCATCCTCGTCGATATAAATCGCACGCAACGCTTCCATTTTGCTGCGCAGCGAAGGGCCGCGAACGCGCTCGCGAAGCCGCTCAACGCGGCTGTCCGTCAGCGTCGCCGCAAGCTCGACGACCGCATCGACGCCGTGCGCCGCCTTCGTGGCATCGAGAATCTGCAAGACCAGTCCGTCGTAATCCTTTGGGAAAAAGTGATCGCCCGCAGGAGTCAGGCAATAATCCGCTGCCGGCCTCCCCATCGCTGGACCCGTCTCTTCAACTTCGCAAATCGTTGTCACCCATCCGGCCTTCTGCAGATCGAGAACCTGTTTCCTGACCGACTCGTGGACGAGATGCAAGCGCTTTGCGATCTCGGCGATGGTCGCGTGACCTCGCTCTTTCAAAATGCGCAGGATCTCACGCCGAGTGGGGCTCAATTCATCAATCAACTGCTTCGGTTGCATCGCCGCTGAGCGATGCAACGCGTGCACCGAAAAGGTTATCCAGTTCTCAGATTGGAAAAGGATTTGCATTCTTGCGTCAGTTTGGAGGTAGCAATGAATAGCGCCGCAAAAACCGCGTGGTGGTCCCTTCGAATCGCATTTTTTGTCGGGCCGTTCCTCGCCGGTGTGGATAAGTTCTTCGACAAGCTCGTTGATTGGGACAAGTACCTCAGTCCGATTGCAAAGGGAATCCTCGGCGGCTATAGCCACACCTTCATGATGGTCATCGGCGTGGTCGAGATCATCGTCGGGTTGATGGTCATTACGAAGGCCACGCGATGGGGAGCCTACATCGCCAGCGTGTGGCTGCTGCTGATCGCAATCAATCTCGTCACGACGGGCCAATACTTCGACATCGCGTTGCGAGACATCGGGTTATGTCTGAGCGCATTTGGACTGGCCAAGCTGACGGAATCGGGTGCCCCGGCTGCACCGTAGAGAATCACCATAGAGAGCACGGAGAACACTGAGTCCTTCTCTGTGAGCTCTGTGTGCTCTGTGGTGAATTAGACTTCCCGCGCCATGAAGACCATCGTCATCACCGGAGCGAGCTCCGGAATCGGCGCTGCACTCGCCCGTCACCTCGGACGCGAAGGACACAATCTCGTCCTCGCCTCTCGCCGAGCCGCAACGCTCAACGCCGTCGCGCATGAAGTGCAATCGCACGTTGTCACGGTTTGCACCGACGTAACGCGGCGAGCGGATGTCAATCGCCTTTGCGATGAGGCGCTGCGCGCATTCGGCAGCATCGACGTCTGGGTCAACAACGCGGGACGCGGGATCACGCGCCCGGTGCTCGAGCTCACGGATGGTGAGCTCGACGAGATGATGGCTGTGAATGTCAAATCGGCGCTGTACGGAATGCAAGCAGTCGTGCCGCATTTCATCGCCCGGCGTCGCGGTCACCTCATTAACATCTCTTCGTTCCTCGGTCGCGTTCCCATCGCCACGCATCGCTCGGCCTACAACGCGGCGAAGGCGGCGCTCAATGCACTGACGGCGAATCTCCGTGTCGATCTCGCACGAGAATATCCGGAGATTCATGTCTCACTGATCATGCCGGGGCTCGTGAGCACTGAATTCGCGCGCAACGCGCTCGGCAGCGCAACGGCAACTGCACCGCCGTGGACGCCCGGTAGCACGATGCAGCCGCAGAGCGCCGAAGAGGTGGCGGCGGCGATCGCGGGGGTGATCGAGCATCCGGTCGTGGAGCTCTACACAAATCCGGCGAGCGCGCCGATGGTTCGGCGCTACTTCGACGACGTCGGCGCGTTCGAGGAGAATGTGGTGGCGGGCTCTCAGCCCGCCCGTGCCGGCTAAGAGCCGGCCACCACATCGCTGCCGTAACTTTTCCCTTGCCGGCCGGTTGATATCGTTGACGAATGGACGAGCGGCTGCTGATCGATTCGGCGCACTGTACGAAGCGAATTTCGATCGCGTGTATGCGTTCATCGCCAGACGTGTCCGCAACCGGCAGGAAGCGCAAGACCTCACGTCCGAGGTTTTTAAGCGGGCGCTGCAGAATCTGTCGAAGTTCGAGTGGCGCGGCGTGCCGTTCGCCGCGTGGCTTTATCGAATGGCAGCAAATGCAATTGCCGATCATTACCAGGAGAAAACGCGAGAACAAAATGTCGCTCAGGATGAGATCCCGCACGACGAAATTACCGAGGCGGAGAATCGCGCGACGCTCGCCCGTCACGTCGAACGCCTTCCGCACGAGCAGCGGCGCGTGATCGTCATGCGTTTTTTCCAGGACCGAAGCATTCGCGACATCGCCAGCGAGCTCGGAAAGAGCGACGGAGCGATCAAGCAATTGCAATGGAGAGCGCTGCAGAAACTGCGCGCGGAAATGCATGGCTGAGCGAAATCTCATCGAGCAACTCGACGGCGCGATCGATGCGCTCCTGGCCGGACGTCCGGAGATTGCATCGCTCGATCCCGAGCTCGCCGCGATTCTGGTCATCGCCGCAGATCTTCGCGATCTCGCCGATCCGCGTTTCAAGTCGCGGCTACTCGCAGAGCTGATTCCAGCGAAACAGGAGGAAAAAATGCCAACAGTGACCACCGCCAGACCCGATGTCATTCCTTATTTCGTCGTGAAGGGCGCGTCCGACATGATCGCGTTCCTCGAGGAAGCGTTCGGCGCAGAAGAGCAGGCGCGCTTCGCGGCACCGGGCGGAGGCATCATGCACGCCGAGGTGCGCCTGGGCGACTCGCTCGTCGAACTCGGCGACGCCTCGGAACAATATCCGCCGATGAACTTCGGAATTCATCTTTATGTGCGCGATGCGGACGCGGTCTATCGCAGCGCACTTCGCGCCGGCGCGACCTCGGTGCGCGAACCGGTCGATCAGTTCTATGGCGATCGCGAGGCAACGGTGAAGGATCAATGGGGAAACCAGTGGTACATCGCCACGCATCAAGCCGCGGGACAACCGATCCGGCCGGGATACCGCTCGATCACTCCGTTCCTGCATCCGAGGGGCGCCGATCGACTGATCGATTTTGTGAAAGAGACGTTTGGCGCGCAGACGATCGAAGAGCCGTACAAGACGCCTGACGGCCTAATCGCACATGCGGCGATGCGCGTCGGCAACGCACTCATCGAAGTCGGCGAGACGCACGGCGAGTGGAAACCGATGCCGGCGAACCTTCACATTTATGTCGATGACGTTGACGCGACCTATGCTCAGGCGCTGCGCGCAGGGGCCAAATCCGAGCGCGAACCGCGCGATGAGCCGTACGGCGAGCGAGTGGCGGGAGTCACGGACCCGTTCGGCAACATGTGGTGGATCGCCAAACCGCTCGTGCAGAAGTAGCTGTGCACCTCGGGCGCTCCTCTGCGTAATACGGGTAGAAGAGGAGCGAACCATGATTCGATTGAATATTGCTGCGGTACTGCTGGCCATTTCGGCACCGCTCATGGCCCAGAACCCAGTTCCAACGACGACGATCGTCGAGACGGATAGCCATCAAACCCGCGACGAGCTGCATACGCTGCTTCGCAAATATCCGCCGCAGCTGGCGACTGTCCTGAAACTCGATCCGACTCTAATCAGCAACCAGCAATACATGGCCAATTACCCGGCGCTCACGACATTCGTCAGTCAGCACCCCGAAATTGCGCACAATCCACAGTTTTTTCTGCAAGGCTACGCGATCGATGACGAATCGCCTGCCGGTGGATACCGCGTCTGGCACGAGCTCCTCGGCGACATCGGCGGATTCCTCGTGTTTCTGATCTTCACCGCGGTCCTGATCTGGGTGATCAAAACGCTCGTTGAACAGCGCCGCTGGAGCCGGCTCTCCGCGATTCAGACCGAAGTGCACAGCAAGCTGATGGATCGCTTTACATCCAATGAAGAGCTGCTCGCATATCTGCAGAGTCCTGCCGGGAAGAAATTTCTCGAATCGGCGCCAATTCCGCTGGAAGCCGGGCCGCGGCCGATGAGTGCTCCGGTCGGACGCATTTTCTGGTCGCTGCAGGCCGGCTTGGTGCTGGTCGCTGCCGGGATCGGTTTCGATCTCGTGAGTCTCAGGGTACCGAATCCAGACTCTGCGGGTCTCTACGGGGTCGGCGTGATTGCGCTGCTGGTGGGCATTGCGCTGGTCATATCTGCAGGGGTCTTCTACGTCCTGTCACGGCGATTCGGCCTGTGGCAAGCGACCGTGTCATGATTTGACTTATGGCGATCGCGATCGTGATGCCGGAGAACACGCTGCCGCTGGAGCTGGACACTCAGGTGGGCGCAGCGACGCGGATGGACGAGGAGTCCTTCCGCGCGTTTTACGATCGCACTGCACGTCCGGTTTGGGCCTATCTCGTGCGCATCACCGGAGATTCGCAGCTTGCCGACGATCTGCTGCAGGAGACGTACTACCGTTTTTATCGTGCAGGATCGACCTACGAGAGCGAGTCACATCGCCGCAACTCGCTCTTTCGCATCGCGACGAATCTCGCTCGCGATGCCGGCAGGCGGCGGCGCCGCGGCATCGACGTTCCGCTTGCCGAAGACACGAAAGTGATCGACGCGCGTCCGGATGAGCGAGCGGACCTCACGCGCGCGCTGGGAAAACTCAAGCCGCTGCAACGCGAGATTCTCTGGCTCGCGTACGGACAGGGATCGTCGCACGCAGAAATTGCGGAAATTGTCGGAGTGAGCAGCAAGAGCATCAAATCGCTGCTGTTTCGTGCACGGCGAAAACTTGGGGAGTTCTTGCGTGGCTAAGCGAGACTGCGAACGCGAATTCGAAGTGCTGGAGTGCGCAGGAAAGGCGCAGATCGGCGACGAGTTGCGCGCGCACATCGACGCGTGCGACTCCTGCCGCGAGCTTTTCGAAGTCGCTCGTGCCGTTGTCGATGATCGCAGCGTCCTGATGCGCGATGCACGTCTTCCCGGAGCAGGTCTCGTCTGGTGGCGCGCGAACATGCGAGAGCGCCGCGAAGCCGCGCGGGCAGCCGTGCGCGCCGGCAGCGTCGTTCAGATCTTCCTGCTCGTAGCGGCGGTTCTCATCGCCCTCGGCGTTCTCGGGATTTCGATCGATGTGCAGGCGGTCTGGCGATCGATCGTTTTGTCTGCCCAGACGTTCGCAATTCCGCTGCTCGCGCTCGCGGCGTGGTTGATCCTCGCTCCGGTGGCCGTGTATTTTGCGGTCACGGAAAAATAAAAGTGCCTAGTGCCGAGTGCTCAGTGCCGAGTCCCTGCCGCCCACTCGGCACTCGGCACTGGGCACTCGGCACTTCTCAGATTCAACGATCAGTACGCATCTGTACGATTGTTTGAATCCGCCCTTCCACCGCTCGGCCGAAAAATGCCTCCAACACGTTGAGATCCAATGATATGGTAGCGATTCGGTAGTCAGCCAGCGATCTTGCACAGACCCCGAGTAACTTCAATGAAAGGAGCCGCTATGAAACGGTGCCCCACCCCTAAGTTCTTGACGGTCATTGTGGCCGTCTTGTGTAGCACGCTGTTTGCCGTCAGCGGGTTCGCACAGTTCCAGACCGGTAATATCTACGGCAGAGTCCAGGCGAAGGACGGTTCACTTCTGCCCGGCGTGACGGTGACGCTCACCGGCCCCGCCGCACCGCAGACGACCGTCTCCGACGCCCAGGGCAACTTCCGCTTCATCAATCTCGATCCAGGAACATACGCGATGAAAGCGGAACTTGCAGGCTACGGAGCTGTCACTCGAACGGGAATCCAGGTCAGAGTCGCTCAGAACGCTGATGTGACGATGACACTGAACCCCTCGGTGGCAGAGTCGATCACCGTTACCGCTGAAGCGCCGCTGCTCGACGTGCGCAAAGCTGGAACGGGAATCGACGTCTCCAAGGTCGAGCTGCAGAACATACCCACCGGACGTGACCCGTGGGTGATCATGCAGCAGACCCCCGGCGTTCTGATGGATCGCATCAACGTCGGCGGCAGTGAATCGGGTCAGCAGTCGGGTTACGTGTCGAAAGGTACCGATTCGTCGCAGTCCGCGTGGAACGTCGACGGCGTGTCGATTACCGACGTCGGCGCCCTCGGATCGACGCCCACGTATTACGACTTCGACTCATTCGAAGAGATGCAGATCACGACGGGTGGTTCCGACCCGCGCATCAAGACGCCCGGAATCCAGATGAACTTCGTGACCAAGCGCGGCACGAACGACTTCAAAGGTTCGGGACGGTGGTTCCAGACCAACAGCTCCTGGCAAGCGAAACCAAAGATTCCTGCTGAGGCGACGCCATATTTGGCGCGTGTCAATCAGATCGACAGGATCGAGGACCGCGGAATCGAGCTCGGCGGCCCGCTTTGGAAAGACAAGCTATGGGCCTGGGGGTCGTTCTCCCGGAACAACATCAACCTGCTTTCGTCGACGCTGACGACCACTGGCGCGCGCGCGTTTGACAAGACGCTTCTGGAAAACGAAAACGTCAAAATCAACGCGCAGCCGTTCACGTCCAACAGCTTCGTGCTGACCGACATGTACGGCGACAAGATCAAGCTCGGCCGCAATGTCAGCCCGCTTCGGCCGCCCGAGACGGCTTGGAATCAGGCCGACGTTTATCGCAACAACAGCAAGGGCAGTCTGTTCAACCCGACTACGTGGAAGGCTGAGGACACGCAGATCTTCGGTTCCAGCCTCTACCTGACGGGAATGTATTCCGAGGTCCAGGGCGGATTCCATCTGGTGGGCGATGCAGGCGCAGGTTGCACGACAGCGGCTTGCACTCTCGCCGGCCCGGTCGCCTGGATTGACGCGAATTCCGGCGTAGCGCATCGAAACTATCTCGTTTACGAGAGCGTTCGCCCATCGAGCCAGGCACGAGTCGACGGCTCGAAATTCTTTGACATCGGCAAGACGAACAACGAGCTGAAGTTTGGTTTCGGTTACCGGCACGCAGGCGTGAATTCATTAACCGCGTGGCCCGGCAACCAGCTCGTGATCTGCTGCGATTCCGCAGGCGGCGGTGGTGTGGTGCTGACGCGAAATCCGACGACGAACTTCCACTACACAGTCAAATA
>QHVY01000200.1 GCA_003223695.1 Acidobacteriota bacterium | reverse complement strand
CAACGTCCTCGGCATGACCAGTGACGAAGCCTCACCCGGCGCGCTGGTCTTCACGCTGGCCGGCAAAACGTTTCGCATCGATCCGATCCTCGAGCAGGGCGAGAAGGACCTCTTCATCATCTTTAAGGACGCGACGAGCGGGAAGGAAACTTACGGCGCCGCGCGATACCTGTACGCGCATCCGCCCGACGCAAACGGCAACACGATCGTCGATTTCAACAAGTCGTATAACCCGCCGTGCGTTTTCACGCAGTATGCGACGTGTCCGCTGCCGCCGCCGCAGAATCGGCTACCGATTCGCATCGAAGCGGGCGAGAAAAAATACGCCGGTCATGCCTGACGCTCCGCCGCGATCACTTCCGCGACGCATGCGGTAATTTTCTTCGCGTACTCGATGTCCAGAAATTCGTTCGGCCCGTGCGCATTGCTGTGCGGTCCCAGAACGCCGGTGACGACGAACTGCGCGCGAGGGTAGCGTTCGCCGAGCATCGCCATGAACGGAATCGATCCGCCTTCACCCCACGTGACGGCCGGTTTGCCGAAGTGCGTGCGCGATGCGCGGTCGATTGCGTCGTCGAGCCACTTCTCGCTTTTCGGCGCCTCCCATCCCGCTGCCGGTTTCTCCGCATCGAACTTGACGCGCGCGCCGTACGGTGGATCGGATTCGAGAAGCGTCTTCAGCTTGCCATCGATGCCCGTCGCGGCGAGGGTGGGCGGGAGGCGGATCGATAATTTGAGCGCGGTCATCGGACGAAGCACATTTCCCCCCTGCACGAGATCGGGCATGCCCGCTTGTCCGGTGATCGACAGCGTCGGTCTCCACGTTCGATTCAACATCAGCTCGAGCGGATCGTCGCTGACCGCACGCATGCCTTTCACAAAAGGAAAAATTTCGTAAATCTGCGGGCCGAGAACCTGCGCGGTCGCCCGGGTCTGTTCGACGCGATGCTGAGGGATCTTGATGTTGAGCCAGTCGGGGAGAATGCGTCCGGTCTTCGAGTCTTCGAGGCGGTCGAGAAGAATACGCAAAATGCGAAAACTCGACGGCACGATGCCGCTCGCATCGCCCGAATGGACGCCCTCGCTCAACACTTCGACACTGAGATTGCCGACGAACGCGCCGCGTAGAGATGTCGTCATCCAGAGTTGATCGTAGTTGCCACACCCGCTGTCGAGGCAGATAACGAGCCGAGGGGTTCCGATGCGATCGCTGAGCAGGTCGATGTACGCGGGAAGATCCGTCGAGCCGCTCTCCTCATCGCATTCGATGATCATGACGATGCGCGAGTGCGAGCGCTTTTGCTCCTGCACGGCGCGCAGAGCTGACACGGCCGCAAAGACCGCGTAACCGTCGTCCGCGCCGCCGCGACCGTAGAGTCTTCCGTCGCGAAGCACCGGAGTCCAGGCCCCGAGTCCGTTCTCCCACCCAACCATCGCCGGCTGTTTGTCGAGATGGCCGTACATCAATATGGTGGAGGAGCGATCACCGTCAACCTCGACAAAAAGGAGAGGCGTCCTCCCGTCGGATTCGACGACTTCGGATCGAAGGCCGGGGATCTGCTGATGCTCGACCCACTCCCGGGCGAGCGTAACTGCCTTTTGCATGTGGCCGTTACGCTTCCAGTCGGGATCGAAAAGAGGGCTCTGGTTTGGAATCCGGATGTACTGCTCGAGGGTGGGGATGACCGAGCGCGTCCACATCTCATTTAATGTGGTGGAGAGTTGGCGGGCGTCCATCCGGAGGGGGAGCATACCATCCCGGTCTAAAGGCCTTCAGGAAGGAAATTCGCACTTTTCTAAAATTTGTGATAGGTTGCCCGGGCAAAGTCCATAATTAAAGCCGTGCTCGACCCGAACGCTGCCGAAGTACCCCCGGTCGTTCCGGAAAGCCTAGCGGAGAGCGGTGTGCTCGCGGGCATGGATACGTCTGTCGTTCCGCATTCGCAACCGGCCGACGTCGGCGTTCTCTACGTGCAGTATCGCGATCTTCTTCTGCACGTCGCCTGTCGCAAATTCCGCGTGCCCGATTCGGATGCCGAGAATCTGATGCAGGAAGTCTTTCTCGCATACATGCAGACCGAGGCGCGGGTGGAGAACACGAAGGCGTGGCTGGTGGCGGCGATGTGCAATGCGAGCCGGCATTACTGGCGGCAGCAGTCGCGCACAGAATCGCTGCCCGACGACATCAGTGATCACAGCGATCCGGTCAGTCACGGACTCGCGGATCATTTCGCAGTCACGCTGACCTTGCGCAAGGCGCTGCGATATCTGCAGCCGCGCTGTCGCGAGACGCTGTATCTGCACTATTACGAGGGGCGATCGGCGGTCGACGTCGCACGTGAGATGGACACGACCAGCCGTTATGCCGAGAAGTTGATTCACAACTGTTTGAAGCGAGTTCGCGAGATCTACTTCAGCATCACAGCGGTAAAACATTGATGATCATCGAACAGCACTACGACGACGAAGTCCTCATTGATCTGCTCGAAGAAGCCGAAGAGGACACGCACGTTCCGGTATGCGACACGTGCACCGGCACGCTGCAGTCGTATCGCGATCTCTCCTCCGCGTTGCATGACAATTCGGTGTGGGACGAGCGGGAGCTGTCCGAGACGGCGAAGCCGGAGACGACGAATTTCCTCCGCGCGTTCGCCGATCGAACGAGAGCCGAAGACGCCGCCGCGTCGGCGATTGTCCCGAAGCTCATCGCTAATCCGGCGCTGATCGATCCGCATCCCGAGTGGCGGACGGCGGGGGTGGTGCGAGGGCTGCTGGCGATCGTCGACGACAAGAATTTCACCGAGCCCAAAGTCGCGGCGGAGATCGCTGCACTAGCGGTTCGAGTAGCCGACTCACTAGAAGCGGGGCAGTATCCGTTTGATACGGTGACGAAGCTGCGAGGCAAAGCGTGGCGCACACACGCGCACATGCTGTACTACGTTGGGTCGTATAACGAATCGATTAAGGCGCTCGACCGCGCCGACGATTTGCTGCAGGCTTGCAGCGTGTCTGAATACGATCTCGCGCGTGCACAGGTTGTACGTGCGCAGCTATACAACGAGCTCGAGAGGCTCGATGAAGCCGTTACTTTGGCGGATTCAGCATCAACGACCTTCCGTAAGTTCGAGGACATTGATCGAGAAGCACTTGCCGAAGCGACGAAGGCTGCATCGCTGGTTGGAGCTCGACGCTACGGCGAGGCTCTTCCGGTCTTCATGCGGCTCGGCGCAGATCGTCGAATCGCGGATAAACCGCGCGCTTTCTATATTCACAATGCGGCGATTTGTAGTCGCGAACTGTCGCGCTTCGAGGAGTCGAAGTCGCTCTTTGTCCAGGCGGTCGCAGAATTCGAGCGCCTCGGTCTGGTTTCTGCACGCGCGCGGGCGCGTTGGCATCTTGCCCAAGTCATGCTAGACGAGCATCACTACGAACAGTCCCGAGCGTTGCTCATCGAGCTTCGCAATGATTTCGAAGAACTCGGAATGCCTCAGGACGTTGCACTCACTTGTGTGGATGAGGCGGAAGCTTCATTAATGCTGGGCCAGCTTGCCGAAGTCGTCCGCCTTTGCCAGCGCGCGATGGAGTATTTCAGCAAGGCCAGCATCGCGTATACACAGGGTGCGCTCACGGCGCTGGCTTATCTGAAGGAAGCGGCAGAGGGACGGACGCTTACGAAACAAACTCTTGGCGACCTTCGAAGTTATTTCGAACTTCTCCCGCAGCAGCCTCATCTATTGTTCGCGTACCCGGCTTAGCCGTCCGGCCCGGTGCCGTGATTCGTATCACAATTTGGGGTAGGGATTTTCTCCTCCCAGTCACTCCTATGTTAAGGGCGCCCTCCAGATTCGGAAGTAAGGCTCTCTCTCGCGAGCCATAAGGAGGGTCTATGTGTCGCCGTCTCTCAATCAGAATCGCCATGCTCGTCTTGGTGGCCTTGCTCTCGGCGCCGGTGTTTGCCGCGCCGCGTCGGGACGACTCGCCAATCAGCGGCATCGAACAAATGATCGCGCGCATGGTGAAACAGATAAAGAAGGTCTTCGATCTTCCGGTCCTTCAGCTTCCGCCCGGATAACGTGATTCATTCGTGACGCGTACAATACGCCGCAGTCGTACCCTGACTGACGGCGGATGAGAGAAGTCCTTTCGGTTCGCGAGGTTGTAAAGACTTTTGGCGCCGTCCGTGCTGTGGACGGCGTTTCCTTTTCTGTCCAACAAGGCACCATCACCGGCCTCCTCGGCCGCAACGGCGCCGGCAAAACCACCACAATCCGCATGGTCACGGGCATCTTCATGCCTGACTCGGGTTCCATTGAGTGGCATGACGGCCAGCGCAACCCCCAGGATCGCATTGGTTATTTGCCGGAAGAACGCGGGCTCTACCGGCAAATGAAGATCATCGAACTCCTGGTTTTTCTTGCAGAGATCAAAGGTAAGCGCGGGCCGGCAGTTGCCAGGGCGGTCGATCAATGGCTCGAGCGATTCGAGCTGACCGACAAACGCAACGCGAAAGTCGAGGAGCTTTCGAAAGGCAATCAGCAGAAGGTCCAGCTAATCGGAACGCTGCTGCATGAGCCCGATCTCATTGTCCTCGACGAGCCGCAATCGGGACTCGATCCAGTCAATATGGTGATCGTGCGCAATCTGCTGCGCGAACTCAAAGAGGAAGGACGGACGATTCTCCTTTCTACTCACATGATGGGAGAAGCGGAGCGGATGGCTGACGACATTGTTCTCGTGCACCAGGGCAAGGTCGTTCTTTCAGGCCCGCTCGATTTCATCCGCGCATCAGCGGGCAAGAACACGCTGCACATCGAATACGACGGCGACGGATCATTCTTGCGGGATTTGCCCGATGTGAAGCGGGCAACGATCGTGAACAACGCAGCGGAGTTGACGCTGAACGACGGCGCCGATCCGCAGAAAATTCTAGAAGCCTCACTCGGCCGCGTGCGCATCCGCAAGTTCGAGCTCGCATCGCCGTCGCTCGAGGAAATTT
>QHVY01000052.1:12016-17168 GCA_003223695.1 Acidobacteriota bacterium | reverse complement strand
AAGTCCACGCTCACGCAAAAAGTTCGTTCTCCGCGCAAGCCTCGCGCCTCGAAGGCTTCGTAGTCCCACCTCCACACGGCCTGACAACGGCCGACCTGCCGGGGCCGCCGCGAGGCGGCCCCATTTCGAGGCCTTTGGAGTGCGGTGCCCTGGCACCGCTTTGAAAGCGGCGGCAAGCCGCCGCACTCCGAAAAAGGAGAACACATGCGTCATTCAGATGGATTCACTCTTCTCGAGATCCTCATCGTCCTGGCCATCATCGGCGTTATTGCCATCTGCGCGGCGCCGGCGTTCGGGACCTATCGCCGCAACGCTTCGATGCGAGCCGAGGCGGCGGAGCTGCGCGGGATTTTTCGGGCGGTGCGCTCCCGCGCCATCACGCGCGCCACGCACGCGGGCGTGAAATTCACACGCGCCGGCAACACGTGGGTCTATTCGCTCTACGAAGACGGCAACGGCAACGGAATCCGCAGCGCCGAGATCGCGTCCGGCGTCGATCGCCGATACGCGGGCCCGTCGATGCTGATGCCGCAGTTCAACATCGCCGGCGTCGCCCTGCTCTCCACGACAATTCGAGATCCGGACGGCGATGCTCTTCTGCCCACCGCGTCCGCCGTGCAGTTCGGCTCGTCGACCATCTGCTCGTTCTCGCCGACAGGCTCCGCAACGTCGGGAACGGTCTACATCACTGACGGCGCGGGTCAGCTCTGTGCGCTTCGCGTTTACGGCGCGAGCGGACGCGTGCGCCTGCTGCGATACGACGCAGCGCGGCGGCACTGGAATCAGGAATGAGAGCGCACCACCAGTTGTCGCGCCTCGTAGGTCTGCACCAGCGACAGCGGATTGCCGCGCAATTGCTCGTCGGTGAAGGCGTCCGTCAGCACGTGACCATCCATGTCGCGTCCGACGGGAAGTCCGCCGGCGTAGAGCACGGTCGGCACGATGTCTTCCGGAGCCGCGGGCAGCGGCTTCTCCGAATGCGCAACGCCGCGGCCGGCGATCAACACGAATCCATCATCGGCTCCCGGATCTGGACTGGAAATCCAATCGCGAAGCAACGCGTACGGAGTGGCTGCGAGAGGCTGCGGCACCGGACCGGACGGAGAAACAACCACGAGCAGATGATCGGGAAACTGCCGTGCAATCGAGGCCAGCATCAGATCGATCTGCTCGGCATAGGCGCGCAACACTTCCCCTTTCATCGTCGAGCGCGACGGGAGATCGTTCGTGAAGATGTGGATCGCGCGCTGCGTCTCTTCGAATCCATTCAGCGCACCCATGACCAGCGCGATGTCGCGATTCGAGGCGGCGCTGCGAATCCTCGCTGCGGCCGTCAGGTCGGCACCGAGTCCTCGCACGATACGCTCGCGCTCGCGTCCGGATCCGTTGAATCGTTGAATGACAGCCGGCGACGGAGGAACGGCAGCGATCGGCGGCGGTCCCATGTTCGGCCAGTCGATCACCGCAACGCGAAGAGCGACCCGCTGAAACAACGTCCACAGCGGAAGCGCGTCGCCCGCCGGCAGTTGCGCGGAGATGCGCTCGATCGGCGGCACGAGGCCCCACACCCGAAATCCGACGCCGCTCGGCACAATGAGAAAACGATCCGACGGGTCGCTGCCGTTGAGCGCGGTCCGATAAGCGAACCGCCCGGTGACTCCGTGTCGAAACGGGAGCTTCCCGGTCGCGATCGACGCCCAGAGCGCGCTTGGATTGAGGGTCGGGAACGGCTCGAGCCGCGTGAAGTACGCGTTCTTCCGAGCCTGATCGAAAAACGGCAGGCTGCCCTCGCCGGTCAGCGTCAGGATCCAGTCGTACGGCAGATTCCGGACGGCAACCACGATCACCGGACGCTCGCCGGCGACGGTGCCGACGTCTGCAACAACGATCGTCTGCTTCTCGGTGCGATAGCTGTCGCGCCGCTCATACAGAAAAAATGCGGAGACGGCGATCAGCACCACGCCGGTGATGAAGATGATTTGCGACTGACGGCGATTCGCATTTCGCTCGAGAAACCAGAGAAGCAGAAGCGCGAAGGCGGCCGACGTGATCAGATTCGTCGACTTCGCCAGCACACGCACCGCGCCGATCGGCAGAAGACCGACTCGAAACACATACAGGTGCATCCAGTAGAGCGCCGCGGCGATGAACGCCGCGAGCACGACGAAGCCGAATCCGTGCGCGCGATATCCCCCTTCGCTCTTTCCGAAGAGTCTCACGCGCAAGATCCGAAGCAACCACAACGCGCTGCCGAACAGCAGACCGCAGATCAGACCGTAGATCAGCGTCACCGTCACCAGGCGCGCCGGCGTGATGTCGATCTGCGGATTGAGGAAATACAACAGGTGCGCGATGTACAACCCGAAGATCGCGCCGGCCAGAACCCGCTTCAGATATGCCCAACGGATGGTCATCGGCGGCTCGGAGTGTATTCGTGATCGACGCCGCGCGCATCCAGGCCTGCTCGTCCGTTTGCGAATTGTTCGCGCTGCTCATGGAGCTCGGATATCCCGTTGAGCCGGTCAACATCGTCGCCGATGAGTGGCGAAGGGCCGGGATCGACATCGCGTGGCCCGACTCATCGACGCTCTATCTCGCCTCGCGCAACGAAGCGCTCGATCTTTATCTCCTCTCGGGATTCGAGCTGCCTGAGCGCGATTCCGTACTCCGATTTCTTCGCTCCTTGAGCGCATACAACGTTCTGCGCAAGCCGGCGCTCGTCGCCTGGGCTCCGGCGCAAATCGCTCTGTACGACCTCTCGGCGAATCGCGAGTTGCGGCGGCTTGATATCGATCTTCAGCATCCCTCGCTTCACGCGCTGGATCGGCTCAATCTACTGGCATCGAACGGCAGCTCTGATCACGCGCGCCTCTTCGACCGCGCGCTCGATCGCGAGACGCTGACGCGACAGTTCTTCGAACGATTTCGCAGCGCGGTTCGCGACGTCGGCCATGCTTTGCGCGCGCAATTCCCGCGCGAAACTTCGGACTCGACTTCCGTGCAAGCGCTGCTGATCCTCTCGCGGCTGCTCTTCCTCTATTTCATTCAGCAGAAGGGCTGGCTCAACGGCGAGCGGCGATTTCTCGTCGATCGTCTCGACGCCGCGCTGCAGAGTGGACATCCGTTTTACAGCTCAGTGCTCGCACCACTTTTCTTCGGATGTTTGAACACACCAATTCGCGATCGCGATCTCCCGCCTCGCCTGTTAGGCAACATCCCGTATCTGAACGGTGGTCTCTTCGAGCCGTCTCCGTTCGAGCTCCATCACGCGAACATCGATCTGCCGAACGAGCTGATGCAGCGCGTGATTGAGAGCGTCTTCGAGCGATTCGTGTTCTCCATCGACGAAGGCGACTCATCAGGCACGCACGTCGATCCGGAGATGCTCGGAAAAGTATTCGAGTCGCTGATGGCGGAGGACGAGCGCGCGTCGACCGGCAGCTTTTATACGCCGAGGTGCGTGGTGGATGTGCTGGTGGAACGGGCGATCGCCGAGTGGTGCGCGCGAAACGAAGGTCCGAAGCTGCTGCAGCGGCTGGAGACGATCGCTATTCTCGATCCGGCATGCGGCTCGGGCGCGTTCCTGCTATCGGCGCTGCATGCGATCGAGAAACGCATCGAAGCGATCACCGGCAAGCCGGCCGATCGGCAGTCGATCGTGGAGCGGTCGCTCTTCGGAGTCGATCTGAAGCCGGAAGCGGTTCGTCTCTGCGAGCTGCGGCTCTGGCTGGCGATCGTTTCGCGACGCGATGCGGCGATCGAAACGATTCCGCCGCTGCCGAACCTCGATCGCAACATTCTGCAGGGCAACTCGCTCCTCAGCCCGATCGACTTTCTCGGCGATGGTCGCGGAGAGGTCTATCGCGAATGGGTAGCGGCGATTCGCGCGCAATCGGATCTGATCGCGCGCTACCGCAGCGCGCCGCAAAAGGAGCGGCCCGCTCTCGCGCGCCTGATCCGCAGCAACGATCAGCGCCTCGCTGCGGAGTTACTGGATAAAGCGATCGACATCGATGAGCGGGAGCTGCAGGAAATTGCCACGCCGCAAAAGGATCTCTTCGGCCGGATTCGGCCGCTGAACCTGAGCCGTTGTCGCGAGCTGCACGCGCGCATTCTCGAGTCGCGGAACCTGCTCAAACGTGCAGAGGACAACGAGCTCGATTTCTTTTCTTACGACATTCATTTCGCTTCAGTGATGGCGCGCGGCGGTTTCGATGTCGTCGCCGGCAATCCGCCTTGGGTGCGCAACCAACGGATCGATGCGCGCGCAAAGCGGATGTACTCCGATCGCTATCGCCTTTTCCGCGCCTCCGCCGGGCGAAACGCGGCGTTTCATCAGCCGGATCTCTCGATCGTTTTTTTCGAACGAGCGCTCGCGCTCGCAGCGCCGGCGGGAGTCGTTGCGCTACTGATGCCGGCCAAAGTGATGAATGCCGCATACGCAGCGCCCCTCCGCCGAGCGGCCGAATCGCTATCGATCGTCGCGCTCGACGACTGGACCGATCGCGCCCGCCCCCTCTTCGACGCCGACACCTTCCCCCTCGGCATCACCATTTCGAAACGCCGGCCGTCGAGTGCCGTTCAGGTGACGGCGAACGGTCAAACGTATTCGATTCCGCAGCAGGCGCTATCGGTGGCCGGATCGGAATGGTCGCTGCTGCCGGCAGAAATCTTCGACATCGTCGCGCGGATCTATCGCGAGCATCCGCCGCTTCAGGAATCACTGCGGCGACGGCCGGTGATGGGCGTGAAGAGCGGCGACAACACCGCGTTTTTCCTCGACGTCAGAACGATTCATGGCGACACGGTCGAGACCACGGACGGCCTGAAGATTCCGCTGCGATTCGTCGCTCGCTGCGTCCGTGGCCGCGATCTCGCCGGCGGCCGAGTGACTGGCGCATCGTGGATGCTCTGGCCGCCGCGCTCCGGATGGGATCGCATTCCCAAGTGGCTGGAGCGATTTGCAATCGCGCGCGGCGTGAGCGCCGACGATCTCAAGCTCGACTACGTTCGGCCGGAGCACCTGCGCATCAAAGTGGTTTGGAAGGACGTCGCGCGCGGGATTTCCGCCGCGGTGCTGCGCGAGCACGAGATCGTCGCCGGCCACCGCGTGCCGCTCGTCCCGAATCAGACACTCTACGCGCTGGAAGCC
>QHVY01000052.1:0-12006 GCA_003223695.1 Acidobacteriota bacterium | reverse complement strand
TTTTCAACGCGCTCGCGGTGATCACCGCTGAACGGGCGAAGGATTTTCATCATCGCTATTTCGGCCGGACGATCGGCCGGGTTCCACTGCCGCTCAATGCGCTCACCGTTAGTTCGTCTGATGCGTACGGCGTCACGATCGAGGAAGAGAAGCGGCTTGCGGATTTTCTGGCCCGCAGGCTCGGCCTTGATTGAGCTGGCTCCTCACCAAACTGAGGCGATCGATCGCATTGGCATTTTGCTCGATCGATTTCGCGGCGCGATTCTGGCGGACGAAGTCGGACTCGGAAAATCGTTCGTAGCGGCGGCCATCGCGGCATCTTTCGGCGGCGAAATCGAAGTCATCGTCCCGGCATCGCTGGTGACGCAGTGGCGCGGGACGCTCGAGAATTTCGGCGCGGATGCAGAGGTAATCACGCACGACTCGTTGATCGGCGATCGCTTCGTGCCGCAACCGGCACGCAACCGCCTGCTGATCGTCGACGAGGCGCACGGCTTCCGCAATACGGCCACGCAGCGATACGACGCACTGGCGAGGCGATCGATCGGGGCCCAGTTGGTCCTGGTGACAGCTACGCCGATCTGCAACTCGCCGGACGATCTCCTGTCGCTCGTCGCATTAATAGTAGATGATAATGCATTACGTTATGCGGGCGTTGCGTCAATCGAAGACGCTTTTCGCACGCGAGATGCGGCGGCAATTCGCAATATCATCGCGGAGCTGGTCATCCGGCGTGACCGCGACGTGCTGCCCGAAGATCTGCGGTTTGGCAGCATCGAGCGGCGCGTGATCCGCCATCCCGTAGCGTCAATTCCGGAGATTGATCAGCTTCGATTCCCGCTGATCGGCGGGCACTGCGAAATTCTTCACCGGCTGCTCTGGCGAAGGCTCGAATCGAGCGAGGCGGCGCTGCTCGAATCGATTCGCCGTCAGACGAGATTTTACGAGCGCGCGCTCGAATGCCTGCGCAGCGGGCGGACGCTGTCGAAGCGCGACTATCGACGCGCGTTCGGCGACGAAGAGGATCGCAACGCGCTGCAGGACGTGCTCTTCTGGGACGTATTCGCGCCCGACGTTGCGCGGATCGATGCAGAAGAAATTCGAGAAGAGATACGCCGTCTCGATCGTATTCGCGATGCCGCGGCCGCAGCGCCGCGAACAAAGCGCGACCTGCTGGCGAATCTCATTGCCGCGGAGCCGATGCTGATCTTTACATCTGCCGTCGCGACGGCGCACGATCTCGCCAGCACTCTGCGAGCCGGCGTGATCACCTCGCGCGGCGCGCAGCCGCTCGATGCACTCGACGCTTTTCGCCGCGGACGCATCCACATCCTCGTATGCACCGATCTCGCGTCCGAGGGATTGAATCTGCAGCGCGCCGGAGTCGTCGTGCATTACGACATTCCGTGGAATCCAGTAAAGCTCGATCAGCGGAATGGGCGGGCGTGGCGGATCGGGCAAACGCGCCCGTCGGTGCAAGCGATTTACTTCATCCCCGAAACGAGACGCACTCGAATCATCGAGACTGTTGCGGCCAAGAATCGAGCGCGGCGGCGGCTGCTCGACCCCTCACCGGACGCTCCGCGTCACGGGCCCAGCCTGTTCGCCCTCCCGCCGCACCTCCCTCGCGACGCGCCCGCGGTCGCCCTGATTCGCAAGCTGCGCGCTGCGCGGCTCGGATGTCCTCCCCACATCGCACGGCGCTACCGTGCCGGCATCGAGCGCCTGTTCGCGGAAATGTCCCGCGAATACATCGATGACCGCCGGCTGCGCGAGCTAATGGCGCTCCTCAGGGCGGAAGAGCGCGGGCCCGTATAATCGATGGAATCATGGATCTCCTGATCGTCGACGACGAAGCGTCGTTGCGCGACTTCCTCAGCATCGTCTTCGAAGAGGACGGCTGGCGTGTGGAAATGGCGGCGACGCTCGACGAGGGCCGCGCGGTTCTGCAGAAGGACGAACCGGACCTGGTCCTGTGCGATCTAATGCTGCCCGACGGCTCGGGACTGGAGCTGCTGCGCGAGATCAAAGCGCAAAACCCGTCGATCGCCGTCATCATGATCACCGCACACACGTCGACGAAATCGGCGGTCGAAGCGCTCAAAGCGGGCGCCTTCGACTACATCGCCAAGCCCTTCGACATCGACGAGCTGAAGATCATCGTCCGCAAAGCGGTCGAGCGCAAAGAGCTCGAAGACGAGAACCTCCACCTCCGCAGTGCGCTCGAAGAGAAATTCACCTTCGCGAACATCATCGGCCGCAGCGCGCGCATGCAGGAGATCTTCTCCATCGTGCAGCGCATCGCCAAAACCTCGTCCACGGTGCTCATCTCAGGCGAGTCGGGGACCGGAAAGGAGCTGATCGCGCGCGCGATCCACTACAACTCCGGACGTCGAGGAAAGTTTGTCTCCATCAACTGCGGCGCACTTCCTGAAAACCTGCTCGAGTCGGAGCTGTTTGGGCACGAGCGCGGCGCCTTCACCGGCGCCATCCGCGAGAAGCGTGGCCTTTTTCAGGAGGCGGAGCGAGGGACGATTTTTTTGGATGAGATTGGGGAGACGACCACCGCGATGCAGATCAAGCTGCTGCGGGTGCTGCAGGATCGTGTGGTACGGAAGGTCGGATCGAATATCGAGACGCAGATCGATGTGCGCGTGATCGCGGCGACGAATCGCGATCTGGCGGAATCGATCAAAGCGGGCACATTTCGTGAGGATCTCTTTTACCGAATCAACGTCATCCCCATCGAGCTGCCGGCCCTTCGCCAGCGAACGGAGGACATCCCGCTCCTAGTCGAACATTTCATCGCCAAATACTGCTCCAACCTCGGCGTGCCCCAGAAGAAGATCTCCACAGACGCGATGCGGGCCATCGAGAAGTATCACTGGCCGGGAAATGTGCGCGAGCTGGAGAATGTGATCGAGCGCATGATCGCGCTGGAAACGTCGGACGTCCTGACGACCAAATCGCTGCCCGAAGCCGTCCTGTTAGGCGGAAGCATTCCCGATGTGACGTTCGATTTGCCGCCCGATGGCATCTCACTGCAGGACCATCTCGAAGCGATCGGAAAAATCTTCATGATGAAGGCCCTGGAGCGCACCGGCGGTGTGCAGACGCAGGCCGCCGAGCTGCTGCGGATGTCATTCCGTTCGTTCCGCTACTACGCGAAAAAGTACGATCTCATCCCGCGCGAAGGGAAGCAGGAAGAGATTATGGAGGTTGAAAACAAGAAATGAAAAATTTCAAATTTCAAATTCAAAATGAAAACGCCTGCGCCATTTTCAATTTTTCATTTGCAATTTGAAATTTGAAATTTCCTGAACCATGTCGAAATCTACACGTACTGCGTCGGCAGTGGCCGCAATCATTTTCCTGGCCTGCGGCGTGAACACCACCCCACCCCCCGTCCCAACCCAGCCCGCCCCCACCGCCGGCCCGCGCATCGTTTTCCCTGACAACTTCGTCGTGCACGTGGAAGTGGCCGCGGACGATCCGACACGCTCGCAGGGGAGATTATCCGTTCTGGATGAAGAACACGCTCATTCCGCTGGACATGATCTGGAACGATGATCAGAAGCGGATCGTGCATGTCGCTCAGAACGTGCAGCCGTGCAAAGCCGATCCGTGCCCGAGCATTCCGCCGGGGGCCCCAGCAAGTTACGTTCTGGAGGTCGCGGCCGGTATGGCGGCGCGTCACGGTTTGGCAACCGGCCAGACACTTCGTTTCGACGGATTGGATAACGTCGTCGTTCGCTGAATTTTCCGGCGACCAAAGGCGTTCGCACCAGCATGTTCAGGAACCGAACAGAGAATCTCAGATCGATTTACGCTCTGTTGTTCCTGAACGTCGCCTTTTTTCTGCTGCAGCATCAAGATCCCACGAAATTCGTGCGACTCTTTGCGTTCGACTGGCACTCGTTTGCGAGCGGCGACCTCTGGCGCGCGTTCACCTATCAGTTCATGCAGGCCGGTCATGTCGGACTGATCACCATCCCGCCGGTGGTAACGCTCTTTCTGAACTTGATTCTGCTGACGCTCATGGGAATGTCCGTCGAGGAGGAGTGGGGAACATTTCACTTCCTCAATTTCTATCTGATTTCCACGCTGACCACTGCAGCGGTGGCCGCGTATCTCGGCACGCCGCTTCTGGGATCGTTTTTCATCAACTTCACGCTCCTCTTCGTCTACGCGACGCTAAATCGCGAGCAGACGTTTTATCTGCTCATCATCCCGATCCGGGTCACGTTTCTCGCGTGGCTCGCGCTCGCCGCACTGGTCACGGGCGTGTTCTTTGGCGGCCGGCCGAATCTCGCAGTGCTCATCGGCGCCGCTGCCGGCTACGCGTATTACCTGTCGCAGCGCGCCCGCGTCGTCACCGTCTCTCCACGGCGGGCCGGGAACGCGCAGGACGCGGCCGTAACGTCGATGACGCGAAACCTGACCCGCGTCGTTGCCATCAAGAAAGCGCTCAGCACCGGTTCACAGTCGGACATCGATCGCCTCATCGGTCTTGCGGAGAATGAAATCGTTCGCGGCGTGAACATCTGCCCGCCGGTCGATTACAAACCGGAAGACTCCGATCGTTACTGCGTGCGCTGCGAAGGGTTCGCTGAGTGCACCGCGCGACATCTGCGGTTGAATCGGCCTGTGCCTGTTCCAGCAGCGTCGGAGGCCGTTACCGAAAGTTAATCACCACAGAGAGGACGAAGAGGACGGAGATGTCTTCGTGCTCTCCGTCTTCTCTGTGGTGATCAAGTCCCCGGAGGTTTTCGCCTACGCCTCCGAAATCGCTTGCGTCTACCACCGCCCCCCTCCGGACCACGCGGCTGATTCGGCGCGGGTGTGGGGCGGGCGGGCGGCGGGGGCGGGCCGCCTTGCGATTGTGCATGCGGGCGTGCGCCGCGACGTCTGCGGCGTCTGCCGCGACCGGGCCGTCCTTCGACTTCCTGCTGCTGCGGGCGCCGTTCCTGCGACCGCGCTTCCGGGCGGGGAGGTTTACGCTCCCGAGCCGCCTTCTGCTCGAACTCCTGCAGCTTCTTCTGCATGAACTTGCGGGAGACGGACTCCTGCTTTTGCCGTGATTCGTCGTGTCCGCAGTACGGACAGCGGCGCCATCCTTCGGGGTATGTTTTCCTGCAGGCTGAGCAGAGGATGCTCTTCGGGAGCGGCATGAATCGGCGCGCATTGTACACTTCCGGCGTGGATGAGAATCGCCGCAAAACGCTGCAGACGCTGATCGCCCTGGCTGAGGCGAGCAATCCGGCTGCATGCTGGGACGATGCCCGAGCGGAGGCGCTGCTGCGCTCGCAATCGAACCCCCAGGAGATGCGCGAGCTCGGCATGAGCGAAGAAATGATCACCCGGTTGTTCGCAACGACAGGCGCATTTTCAGTCCGCGTCGAGGCACGTTTCGAAGCGGCGCATTTCCTGCGCGAGTATCGCGGAATCAGCGAGCCGCTGCATGGTCATTCCTACAAAGTCGAAGCAGAGCTGGCGGCGGATAGCGGCGGAATCGATTCGGATTCGATCGCTATCGATTTTGTGAGCGCAAAACAGAAGCTGGAAACGCTGGCGAAAAAACTCGATTACGGCTGCATCAACGATGTTCCGCCATTCGATGACATCAATCCCTCCGCGGAAAATATCGCCCAGTGGTTTTACCGCGAGCTGTCCGAAGCGGTCGCTAGCGAGAATGCCATCGTTAAAGCAATCACGATTTGGGAAGGACCCGTAAACTCGGTCACATTCAGGCCAGGGCGACAAGGATGAAATTTCAAATTTCGAATTTCGAATGAAAAATGAAAATGAAAAATTCGCCAGTCGGTTTTTCAATTCTTCATTTGAAATTTGAAATTTGAAATTTCGTAGCGCGATGAACAAGCTCCCGAATCACACGGCACTCAAAGAGTGGGCATCGGTCATCGCGGCGCTCGGCCGAGGGGAGCAGGTGATTCTGATTCGGAAGGGTGGGATCGCCGATCCGAAATTCGGCCTGGAAGCGTTGCGCTTCTATCTGTTCCCCACCGACTTCCATGATGGTGGAGGACAGCCGCCCCGCTCCGGCGGGACTGTCCCGATTACGCATTGGTGCGAAGCGGTGCGCACCTGGGAAATTCACGATCTCGACATCTTGCTTCGGCTCGAACCGCTCGTCGTCTTCGATCGGCAGACGCTGGAAACGCGGTATCGCTTTCGTTCCGATCAGTCAGTGCACGTGATTGCGGTGCGTACGTGGGCGCTGCCCGAAGCGGTTCCGATCACCATGACGGAAGCGTACGCCGGCTGTCGCAGCTGGGTCAGTCTCGACGAAGAAATCGATATCAACGATTCGCGTCCGGTGATCGAGGATGCAGACTTGCAGGAAAAGATCGAGCAGATCTCGTCAATACTCTCGTGGAAATCGTTGGCGTCGTCTTCATGATCGTCGCCGGCGGGGCGATCGCAGTGCTCATCATGATCGTCATCGCCCTCGCGCAGCGGAATGCGGATCCGAGCATGCCCGTGAACAACGTTCCCGATCGCACTCGGCTCGGCGCATCCATTTTGTTTCATCTGTTGCTCCAGGGCGGTACGGCGCAGGCCGAGGCGTTGCGGAAATTGCGGAGTGTCGGTTTGATCGCGCCGGTCACCGCGGGAATTGATCTCGCCAGCTGGAGCGAGCGCTATGCGCACGTCGCGTCTCCAGAGCAGCGCGCGTGGCTGCTCGAGACAGCCGTGCAATTGGTCTCCGCTGCATACCAACCTGTGCCGCTGCGACAATACGCTGCCCTCCTCGATCTCAGCTTCTCCCTCGGATTTCAAACCGATGCGCTGGCGAAACTGCGCGAGCAGTACGGCTTCGATTATGTCGATCACGCCAGGGACGCTCGTCCGCGCAGCGCCGATCGCGGCGGCGGCTCCATGCCGCTTTTCGTCCGCGGATCGACCGATGCCGCAGCGCTTCTGCGCATTCTCGGTCTGGAAAGCACTGCCAATAGGCAGGCGATCATCTCCGCCTACCGCAAACTCGCCTCGCATCACCATCCGGACAGGGTGCACGGCAAACCGGACGAGATTCAGTCCGAAGCTGCGGCTCGATTCATCGAAATCACCCGCGCGTACGAGGCTTTGATGGCTATTTACAGGGATTGAGCGGGGTGCTAGAATCCGCGTGGGAATTTGGGCTGTTCACACGCTGTTCAAGGTCGATTTGCCAGCTATTTCCCTCCGTAGACCGTAGTTAACTCGAAGAAATAACCACTTTAGGACGATCGTGTCCGGCGGAGATGACGCGGCACGATAGGCGTTTCGGCGTCTGGAACCATTCAACATTTTGAGCTCTGGCGCCGTAACTACAACAACAACAGCGATTTCAAAAGAGCCGCTTCAGCGAATCAAGAACCGTCAGTAACTAATTTATTTGCTCATGCATCTAATGGGGAAGCGGCACGAATCGAGCATTTTTCAAACCACACGGGAGAAGCAATGAAGAGCGCGGAAGCGTACGAGCACGAGCAGGGGTGGAACTTCGAAAAGGCAGCGATGCCTTACGTCGATTCTCTCTACAACACTGCTTATCGTATGACGCGGAACTCCGAAGACGCGGAGGACCTCGTTCAGGAGACGTATCTCAAGGCGTACAAGTACTACGACAAGTTTGAAGAGGGGACCAACTTCAAGGCCTGGCTCTTCAAGATCATGAAGAACACGTTCATCAACAACTATCGAAAGAAGAAGCTCACTCCGCACAAGATTGACTTCTCCGAGATCGAAGAGTCCTACGAACGCGAGATCTTCCAGGACATGATGGACGAGGACGTGAAGCGCGCCCTCGATTCGCTGCCGCATGACTACAAGATGGTCGTGCTGCTCGCGGACATCGAAGGCTTCTCCTACAAGGAGATCGCCGAGATCCTCGACTGCCCGGTCGGCACGGTGATGTCCCGTCTCTATCGCGGCCGCAAGATGCTCGAGCGCACGCTGCTCGAGTACGCGCGCAAGTACGGCTACATCCGCGGACAGGCGGAGCCGGCGAAGATGCGTTCGCGCAAAGACGAGACGAAGGGCCGCAAGAAGAAGGAAGAATCCGAAGAAGAGACCGAAGTGCAGGAGCCCGAGGAGAACGAGGAGGAGGTCCTCTTCGCTGATGAGGACGCCGACCTCGAGTTCAACGACGAAGAAGAAGAAGAGGAATTCAGGATCGAGTAAGCAAGTTGCAACCGCGTGCTGATGCTCTGTGACGACGTCAAACGCGTTGTTTACTTCTTTCTCGACGGAGCCCTCGACGAGAGACGAGCTCAGGATTTCAGCAAACACCTCAAGATCTGTCCCGAATGTGAAGTGCGAACGGCAATTCATCGCCGGATTCGCGTCTTCGTCATCAAGAGACTGACACGGGTCAGCGCTCCTGCGCGACTCAAACAGCGACTCAGCCGTTCACTGCGCGCATTCGCCGAGTAAAATTCGTGCGTGTCCGGTGAGAAGCTGATCCTCGTCTCTTCGAATCCCAACAAAGCCATCGAAGCAGAGCGCATCCTCGGTATGCCTCTGCTTCGCGTGTCGTTGACGCTGCCGGAGATTCAGGCGGCGACCGTTGAGGAGATCACACGGTTCAAACTGGACACGGCGCGCAGCAAAGGCTACCAGCGACTCATCGTCGAGGATGTTTCGCTCGGATTCGACGAACTGGGCAATTTTCCCGGTCCCTTCGTGCGCTGGCTGCTCGAGGCCGCCGGCGGAAAGGGCCTAGCGGCGATTGCATACGCGCTCAACAATCGTTCAGCGAAAGCGCAATGCTGCGTTGCTTACTGGGACGGAACCGACGGGTATGTCTTTCTCGGTGAATGCGCGGGAGAAGTTCTCGTCGAGCCGCGAGGCTCGCAGCAATTCGGGTGGGATCCCTGGTTTCAGCCGCGCGGGTCAACGAAGACATTCGCTGAGATGAAGCCTGAAGAGAAGGATCTCATCTCTCACCGCGGCGAGGCCTACCGCAAGCTTGCAGCTCACCTCGAAAAAGAGACTGGCCGCTTCGCCGGACGGCGCTGAGTCCCTCCGAGGACAGTCGGACAAGCCTTCTGCCGGAGCGATCCGTACATCTGTTTGGAAACACGCGTGTTGTGCCTGCCGCCAGTTGGCAGGACACTTGAAAATACCTAGAGCGCAGTTAGAAAGGACGCCCTATGTGGATATATGACGGTGAACAATGGATCGAAGAGGGCGTGAACAGTAAAGAGACGAAACCTGATCAGGCGCCACAAGGGTCGGAAGAGATGTACCAGCCCGAACTGCAAGTGATCGAAATCGTTCCGGTGCAGAAACCGAATTACGTTCCGCCTCTGCCGCTGCCATAAAACTCAATCGCCGAAATCAAGTGAGCCGCGCGGAAACGCGCGGCTTTTTGTTTTCGGAGAGCGGCCGTCTCGGCCGCAGCGGGCGGGCGTCTCGCCCGGCCGCCTAACAGAATCCGCGGCGCGAGCCGCGCCACGGATGCGGGCGGGACGCCCGCTCTCCTATTTCACGCCGATCTCGCGCAGCCACTGATCGATCGTGGCGATCGCGCGATCGTTTCTGAAGTTATACCAGGCGCGCTCGAGGGCTCGATCGCGGGCGAGCTCACTCCGAAAATTCTGCGCTGCAGCAAGACGCGCGCGCGCGCCACTGTCATCGAGCGTGGCAAGAAACCCACGGCGCTCATCGGCTTCGGATTCATGCGACGGCACGCGGCGATAACGGACATCGCTGAGCACTTCGCGAGTATCGATCACCTCACCGGTTTGGACATCGAGATAGTGATGGAACTGTCCCGAGTCGTCGAGATAAGCCACGGTCAGGCCTTCGATGTCGATGTGGAGGGCAGGCAATCTTGCCTGCCTGCTCTGGACAGGCGGGATCGCCTGTCCTCCACTCCACACATTCTGCTTCAGGAACTCCTGCTGTTTCTCCTCGTGGCGCCGATTCCAGCCGCGAATCGCCAGCCGGATTTTCTGCATGAGCGTGGGCATACTCGATCGTGTCATTCCGAGCGTAGCGAGGAATCGGTGTGGGAGGGTGGTAGCGGAATGCCGCCAACGCCGTCGTACCTCACGCCCACACCGATCCCTCGCTAAACGCTCGGGATGACATCTTCGCCGATGATATCGTTCTTCGCATGAGTCAGGACCGGCTCGACGCCAGCCTGGACATCGACCGGCGTTCGACTCTCGAGATCGTCCGCATCATCCAGGAACAGGATGCGCTCGTCGCGCCGGCGGTGGCCGAAGAGGCCCAGCGCATCGCGCACGCGGTGGACGAAATCACAATCCGTCTGACCCACGGCGGTCGAATGTTCTATGTCGGCGCGGGGACGAGCGGACGAATTGCAATGCTCGATGCCGCCGAGCTGCCGCCCACATTCGGAATCGACAGTTCGCTCGTGCGCGTGCTCATAGCCGGAGGCGAGCGCGCTTTTTTCGCCGCAGCGGAGGGCGCCGAGGATGATGAAGATGCGGCGATCGCGGCAATTGAGCGCGAAGTCATCGCCGACGATGCGGTCATTGGCATCACCGCATCGGGAACCACGCCCTACACTGTCGCCGCGATTCGCAAAGCAAACATGCTCGGCGCGTTGACCGTCGGCATCACGTCGCAACCCGGCTCGCCGCTCGCGCAGGACGCGGATATCGCCATCGTTCCGGAGACCGGCGCGGAAGTGATCATGGGTTCCAGTCGGATGAAAAGCGGAACGGCGCAGAAGCTCGTGCTCAACACCCTTTCCACCGCGGTCATGATTCGCCTCGGCCACGTCTATTCGAATCTGATGATTGACATGCCGGCGACGAACGAAAAGCTACGCAATCGTGCCGTGCGCATGGTCGAGCTGGCTGCCAGGGTGGCTCGTCCCGTCGCCGCGCAGGCGCTGCGCGAGGCGAAGGGAAACGTGAAGCTGGCGACGGTCATCGCTCGCAAACGCGTGTCGATCGACGAAGCGCGAAACCTTCTCCAACATCGCAATCTCCGGGACGTGCTGGAGGGCGCATGACACGCTTGTGGGGCCGTGCCTTCATCGGCGGATCGATTCGCGAGCGCATGCTGATCACGATCGAGGAGGGTCAGATCGGCGAGATCCGAGAGGTGGCGCAAGCTCCAAGCGATGCGGCGGTCACCCACGATCTCATCGCGCCAGGATTCATCGACATTCACGTTCACGGCGGCGATGGCGCCGATTTCATGGACGGCGCGGAAGAAGCAGTCGCGCGGGTTTCGTCATTTCACGCCCGCAACGGAACGACTGCGCTCGCGGCAACCACGCTCTCCGCTTCGCGCTCGGATATTCGTCAGGCGGTGACGACGATCTCGCGGGTGTCGCACTCGTCGCGACAGGCCGCGGAAGTCTGCGCGATTCACCTCGAAGGACCGTATATCAGCGCCAAGCGCGCCGGCGCGCAGAGCACCGAATCGGTGCGTCCGGCCGATATTCACGAAATCGGCAATCTGCTCAACGAGGCGCCGCATTTGCGCTGGATCATCACCGTCGCGCCGGAGATCGAAGGCGTCCGCGCGCTCATCGAACATTTTCGCGGCCGGATGATCTTCTCAATCGGACATACGGCCGCCGACTACGGCGAAGCGGTGGCAGCACTCGAATGGGGGGCGACGCACTTCACCCACCTGTTCAACGCGATGACGGGCATGCACCATCGCGAGCCGGGCGTCGTCGGCGCGGCACTCGTTTCGACGGCCGCCACAGCAGAGCTGATCGCCGACGGCATTCACGTTCATCCGGCCGTGCTGCGGGTGGCCACGCTGGCGATGCCGAACCGGATCGCGCTCGTCACCGATGCCGTGCGCGCCGCGGGGATGCCGGAGGGAAATTATAAACTTTATGATCACCAATTTTCCGTAACAGAAAGCGGCGCCGCGAGGCTCGGCGACGGGACGCTCGCCGGCAGCACGCTGACGATGCAGCGCGCCGTCCAGAACATGGTGGAGCTCGCCGGTCTGCCAGTCGAGATGGTGATCCCCATGGCCAGCGAAGTGCCTGCGCGCATC
>QHVY01000051.1:6552-14017 GCA_003223695.1 Acidobacteriota bacterium | reverse complement strand
TAGCCATGAACGTATGCTCCGCTCATCCGTTGCCGGACTCCGACAAACTGCGCTCCTGGTAAAGCCCGATCACGTTTCCGGCGGGATCGCGGAATCTCGCAATGACCACCGGTGCGCTTTCGCTGCTGCGCTCAAGAACATCACAGCCGTTGCGGATCACCGCATCACAAGCCGCCGAGATGCTCTTGACCATAATGTAGAGCAGCAGGCCTGGCTCAGTTGCCGGGGGACGATTCAACACCCACGTGCCACTCACTTCGCCAACAGCGTCATCGAATGCTCTGGCGCCATCTCCACGCTGCCGAATGTTCCAGCCGAACACATTCTCGTAGAAGCGCGCTGAAACAGCGATGTCTGTCGCCGGGATCTCGACGTAACAGATTTTGCCGTTTGCCATTGGGGCCATGACACCTCCTCAGCAGACGTGGTCAGTCCGTGAGCACATGCATGGCGACTATCGCCAGAATGACTCCCGCAGTCAACGTCGCCGCAGCAACGAATAGCGTCGCCAGGTGCGCGCGGATCGCAGACAGCGTTTGCCGCGAGGCTTGTCTCAGTTCGACGTCATCGTTCCAGCTGCGCAACAGCGTGGCGCAACCGATGACCAGCACCGCCAACGGAAGAGCGATCAACAGAATCCATAGGCCGACATGCGGACGCAGCGAATACCACGACACAATCCCCTCAGCGGTATGCGCCGGCTCGTATTGCTGCGGCTGCAGGTTACGTACAAAGAGCGCAGTCATGAACAGCACAGCCGGAAAGATGAGCAGAATTTCTGTGGCGGCGATAGCGCGTCTGATCGTGTTCATAATCATCGACTTTATACTGCAAAGTACACGCCCGTCACAAGTGGATCGCGGCGTTCGGGCGCTGTTTCTGCAAGTTCTCAAATTCTAGGGAGGGACAAATGAGTAAAACGATGAACCCGGTAGTTCATTTCGAGATGCCGGCCGCGGACCGAAAGCGCATGGCGCAGTTTTATCAAAAGGCGTTCGGCTGGCAGACAGAAATGCTCGGACCGGAGATGAACGATTATGTCGTCGTCACAACCACTGAGTCGGACGATAACGGTCCCAAGAATCCCGGCGCGATCAACGGCGGGTTCTACACGAAAAAGGAAGATTGGCCAGCGCAATATCCGTCAGTGGTGATCGCGGTCGATGACATCAAATCCGCCATCAAGACCGTGACAGACGCCGGCGGCAAGATCCTCGGCGATCCGATGGAGATTCCGGGAGTCGGACAGTACGTGTCGTTCTTCGACACCGAGGGCAATCGCGTGAGCATGCTTCAGCCCGCGCCGCGAATGACCGTTCGGCCGAAATCGGAAAGCTATCGCGCGGACAGCAATTTGAAGTAGATCGCGTTTTTTGCTGGGCGCCCGTCGGGATCGAGCGCGTAATCGGGAATTCCTCCGGCGTACGTGTAGCCGATCGTCTCGTAGAAATCGCGGGCTCCGCTCGGGCCTTCGGCGGTGTCGAGATAAAGGAGGCGAATGGAGCGAGCTCGCGCATGCCGTTCGAGCTCGCTCATCAGTCGCGCGGCAATGCCGCGGCGGCGATGCGACGGATGCACCATCACCTTCAACACTTCGGCGCGGTGCCGGCCGTTCGGCTTCGACACAAATGCGATTTGCGCGCTGCCGACGATTCGACTTTCTTCGCGCGCTATGAATACGGCGAGAACGCCGGACTGAACTTGTGGAGCGAGGCTTCGCCAATAGTCGATCGCATCGGAAGGCAGTAGGGGCGAGAGGAACCCGAGCGAGCCGCCGCCGTCCAAACGCAGCAGCGGACAAGAGTTCGATCTGCATCCGCAGATTGTGCCTGATAATCAACAGCCATCATGCAGCAGATCGTCGATTTCATCCTGGAACTGGAAAAGCTCAAAGGTGTCACGCGCAAGACTCGGCCCCTCGGTCTCGAGCGTTATGAGAATTCGGCCGAGCACAGTTGGCAGATTGCGCTGCTGGCTGCGTCGATGGCGCAGTATGCCGGCACGCCGATCAATATCGATCGCGTCATCAGCATGCTTCTCATCCATGACATTGGTGAGATCGACACCGGCGACACGATCGTTTACGCCGAAGAGGGATGGGCGGAGCGCAAAGCGGCCG
Source organism: Acidobacteriota bacterium (assembly GCA_003223695.1). GTDB lineage: Bacteria > Acidobacteriota > Thermoanaerobaculia > Gp7-AA8 > Gp7-AA8 > Gp7-AA10. The sequence goes on along the minus strand of QHVY01000051.1, from coordinate 11,898 downwards.
AATTCGCTGCCGTGACGCGGATCTTCGGACTGTTGCCCGAACCACAACGCGAGAAGTTCATGGCCTTGTGGCAGGAATTCGAGGACGCTGAAAGCCCGGAGGCGCGGTTTGCCCACGCGGCGGATCGGGCGATGCCGGTCCTCCTCAATCTCGCGAATGATGGGCAGAGCTGGCGGGAAAACGGAATCACTCATGAGCGCGTCGTGCGCCGTGTGGGTCCGCCGATCCAGAACGGCTGTCCCGCGCTGTGGGAGTATTTGGAGGCTCGCTTGGAGGACATGCGCCAGAAAGGCTGGTTCCACTAGAGCGGATCAAGTATTGACGTAGAGCCGACTCTCAGTCGGCTTGGCGCCGGCTAAGAGCCGGCGCTACGTTTTGACGAGTGCATCCCAGAATATCCGTACTCGTCGTCCGCCGCCTCGGCGAAGGTGGAGCTAACTCTCAGGCACAACCTCCTCTGCTGACACTTCTCGTTTGCCGAGCGATGTTACGTAAGTCACGCCGACGACGCCGGCGATGGTCAGCGCCGCGCCGATGGCGGTGCCGCCGGTGATTCGCTCGTTGAGGAACAGCGCGCCGAGGGACATGGAGATCAGCACCGCGAGCTGGGAGATCACACCGACCGTCATCGCATCGACCCATCGCAGACTGAACGTGAGCAGAAGTTGCGCGCCCATCGCAAACAGCGACGTCGCCGCGAGCGCAAGCCACTCGCTGCCCATCGGAGTCTTCCATGATCGCAGTGCCAGCGGCGCGTTCACCAGCATTCCGAAAAAACAGAAGCTCGCGTAGACGGACCACGAATTCTCTGCGCGCCGCGCTGCACGCATCGCAGTGACCGCCGCGCCCGATGATGCCCCGCCGCAGAGGCCTGCGATTTCCCAAAGCCCGAAGCCGAGGGAGTCGGCACGCAGAACGAGCACGATGCCTGCGAACGCGACGATCAACGGCAGGACGCCACGCGCGCTGATGCGCTCACCGATGAACAACATCGAAAATAAGCCGCTCCAGATTGGCGCTGTGTACTGGAGAAGCGTAGCGATTCCCGCGGTGGTGTGCTCGATCGCCAGGAAGTACAACATCACGGCAATGCCGCCGAAGACGCCGCGATAGAGGATCAGATCGAGCCGCTTGAAGTGCATCGCCGCGCGCCGGTAGCGCGGAATGAGCAAGCACGGCAGCAGCCCCATCACCATCCGAATCATCGCCACCTCCGGACCGGAAAGCCGCGCCGAGGCGATCTTCGCGGCGAAAGCCATCGCGCCGAAAAACGTCGCAGCAGCGACCATCGTCAGGAGCGCGCGATGCGTGGCGTTTTTTGCTAGTGTCACTGCCGTCGTTCTTCGTTCTTCGTTCGCCGTTCTCCGTACCTCGTTCTCCGTGGCTCACGAACAACGAACAACGAAGAACCAACGACGAAGGTAACAGATGGCTATCTCCTATCGCGATGCCACCCCTCACGATGCCGCGGCGATCATCGATTTTCAACTGGCAATGGCCCGCGAGACAGAAGATGTATCACTCGATCGCCCGATCTGTACCCGCGGAGTGCAGGCCGTGTTCGATGATCGATCGCACGGCCGTTACTTTGTCGCCGAGGCGGATGGGCGGGTGGCGGCGTCGAGCGACTGGCGCAACGGCGTGGTGTGGTGGATCCAAAGCGTTTACGTCCGCCCCGAAATGCGCGGGCAACGAATTTATGCGGGGTTGTACGACCACGTGAAGTCGATCGCTGCGTCCGATCCGCGCGTTCGCGGCATCCGTCTGTATGTTGACCGCCGCAACACCGCCGCCCAGGAAGTCTACCGGCGGATGGGCATGAATGGGGAGCATTACCTTGTCTTTGAATGGATGAAATGAAAAATTTCAAATTTCAAATTAAAGAACGAGCGCGCGTTTTTCAATTTTTCATTTGAAATTTGAAATTCGAAATTTCTTCAGATCCACTCGGCCCTGCCTTGATCGAACTCGATTCCCTCCGCCTCCGGCAGCAGCTGTTGCAGCTCTCCATTACCTTGTCTTTGAATGGATGAAATGAGAAATTTCAAATTTCAAATTGCAAATGAAAAAACGAGCGTGCCCGCTTTTTCAATTTTTCATTTGAAATTTGAAATTCGAAATTTCTTCAGTTCCACTCGCCCGGCCGAATCAAATCGCACTCCCTCCGCCTCCAGCAACAACCGCTGCAGCTCTCCCCAATCCGAGCCGCTTCGCGCGCTGATTTCGCCGCGCGCGTTGATCACGCGGTGCCACGGTACGCCGCTCACGGGCGGGAGGGCGTGCAGGGCGTAGCCGACCTGGCGGGCGCGGCCCTCGAGCCCGGCAAGTTCGGCCACTTGGCCATAGGTCGCTACCCGACCGCGGGGAATGCGGCGGACCACTGCGTATATTCTTGAATATGTCCGATTTGTCACTGCACAAAATCCGGTGCATTTCAGGCTAGAATAAGGATCTATATATGCCACGAGCATTTGCATCAGCACAGATTTCGTTCGGCCTTGTATCGATTCCCGTGCGCCTCTTCACGGCAACCGAGGCGAGCGAGAAGATCAGTTTCAACATGCTGCACAAGGATTGCGGGTCCCGCATCCAGCAGCAGCTTTATTGTCCGAAAGACGAGCGCACGATCGAGCGCACCGAGACGATCAAAGGGTACGAGTTCTCGCGCGGTCAGTACGTCAGCTTCAGCGAAGAGGAGCTGAAAGCGCTCGAAGAGAAGTCGACGCAGACCATCGATATCAGCGAGTTCCTTCCCCGCGAGACGATCGATCCAATCTATTTCGCCAAGGCGAATTACATCGCCCCTGACAAAGGCGGCGCTCGCGCGTACACGCTGCTGTCGAAAGCGCTGGAACAGACCGGCCGCTGGGCGCTGGCGAAGTATGCGGCACGTGGCAAGCAGTATCTGGTGATCCTCCGTCCGCTCGGCAAAGGCCTCGTGATGCAGCAGCTCTACTATCCGAACGAAATCCGCTCGATGGACGAGCTCGACCTCGGCGATGCCGTGATCAAGGACAACGAGCTGAAGATGGCGGTGCAGCTCGCCGAGATGGGGGCGGCCGACGAGTTCCATCCCGAGAACTATCGCGATGAAGTCGCCGAGCGCATCAAAGCGCAGATCCAGCAAAAGATCGAAGGCGGCGAGGAGATCACTGCCGAAGCCGAGCAGCCGCGCGCGCAGGTCATCGATCTGATGGAAGCGTTGAAGGCCAGCCTGGCGTCACCGAAGCCTCGGGCGGTCAAGTCGCCGAGCCGCATCCCGATCAAAGAGGAGAAGGACCGAAAGCCGGCCAAAGCAGCGCCTTCAAAACTCGCCGCCGCTCGTTCGCGCACGCGATAAAATTTCTCCATGGCCTACAGCGTGCGGGAGGTCTCGGCGATGCTCGGCCTCTCACCGGCGCAGATTCGTTCGTACGTGAATTTTCTTCAGCCGCAGCGCGGACCGCGCGGAGAGCTTCGCTTCGGATTCCATGACCTGGTGATTCTGCGCACGGCCGGTGAGCTCGCGGCGGCGAATGTTCCGCAGCGCAAGGTGCGCCGAGTCCTGCAGCGGCTGCGCGAGCAACTTCCCGAAGGGCGCTCGCTGACCGGTGTTCGCATCGCCGCCGACGGAGATCGCGTCGTGGTCAGCGACGGAGGCGCGGTGTGGAACCCGGAGTCGGGACAGATCCTCTTCGATTTTTCCGTGGAAGAGATCGCCGAAAAAACCGCAGCGATCGATCAGCGGAAACCGGAAGTGGATGAGATGTACGAGGTCGCGTGCGAAATCGAATCGTCCTCTCCGGAGCAGGCGAGAGAACTATATCAACGATTACTACAGTTGGATCCTGACCACGTCGACGCCCACGTGAACCTCGGCCGTCTTCTGCACGAAGACGGCGCCCCGGCAGCGGCGGAGAAGCATTATCGACAAGCGCTCGATCTCGATCCCGAGCATGAAACCGCCGCCTTCAACCTCGGCGTCGCCCTCGAGGACCTCGGGCGTTTCCGTGACGCCATCGATGCCTACCAGCGGGCACTGGAGCTCGATCCGCAAAACGCCGACGCGCATTTCAATTTGGCTGGTCTGTACGAACGTCGCGGTGAAAAAGCATCAGCACTACGTCATCTGAAGATGTATAAACGGTTAACCGTTAACCGTTAACCGTTAACCGTTAACCGTTAACTGTTAACCTTACGCGATGTCTACGGTCCTCGAACAGCCGCAAGTTGTCACCTCAACGGTCGCGCCGCTGCCGCCAGCAAGCGAGCGCCTCGTCGCGCTCGATGTGTTTCGCGGAGCGACGATCGCCGGCATGCTGCTGGTCAACGATCCAGGCACGTGGTCGGCGATCTACCCTCCACTGGAACACGCGCCGTGGAACGGCTGGACACCGACCGATCTGATTTTTCCCTTCTTTCTGTTCATCGTCGGAATCACCACGCACCTCGCACTTCGCAAACGACAGCCGGAGGAGATGGTCCCTAGGATCATTCGCCGAGGGTTGTTGATTGTTCTGGTGGGGCTGCTCTTGAACGCGTTTCCCTTCTTCTGGTGGGGAAAAATCGCCGGCAATCCGGATCCGAATTTCTGGGATCGAGTCGTCTATCGCGTTGAGCATTTGCGCTTCATGGGCGTGCTGCAGCGAATCGGTATCGCCTATATGGCCGCAGCGCTTTTGACGTTGCGCACGACAAAGCGCCAGCAGATTGCGATCGTCACGGCGATTCTCGTCGGCTACTGGATCGTGATGACGCTCGTGCCAGTGCCCGGCACGGGAACGATCGGCGCGTTCGTGCTCGATCAGCCGGCAAACACGCTCGAGGCGTGGTCAGATCGAGCGATCTTCGGCATGAATCACATTTGGTCGGGCAGCAAGTACTGGGACCCGGAAGGCCTGCTCTCCACGTTTCCGGCGATCGCCACGGCGATGCTCGGCATCTTCGCCGGACGCTGGATCGCCGAGAAACGACGGCCGCTGCTCGATCGCATCGTCGGTTTGTACGGTGTCGGATGTCTGGCGATGGTCGGCGGATCGCTTTGGAGCTGGGTGTTTCCGATCAACAAGAATCTGTGGACGAGTAGTTACGTAATCTTCACAGCGGGATTCGCTTGTGTCGTTCTGGCAACCTGTCTTTGGCTTGTTGATGTGCGTCACATTTCGGGCTGGACCAGGCCATTCATCGTGTACGGCGTGAATCCGCTGATTGCGTTCGTCGGATCGGGATTGATGGCCCGGCTCACCGACTCGCTTCTGAAGATCAACGTCGGCGGAAAATCGGTCTCCTGGCATCAAGCGTCGTATCAGCTCTGGTTCGAGCCGTTTTTTCCCGAGAAATTCGCGTCGCTGCTGTGGGCGCTCTGTT
>QHVY01000051.1:0-6475 GCA_003223695.1 Acidobacteriota bacterium | reverse complement strand
TTTGATGAGTTCTACAGGTTTTGCACAGGAAAAGTCGGAACATCTCGAGCATCTGCGGGCGATGATGCACGCGATGTCGCAGCACGGTCCGGTGATTCCGCAACCGGAGACGATCGTTCCGCTAGCGGCGGTGACGCAGCAGATCACGGCACAGTGCTTTCAGTTCACGCCTGCGATGTTTTCCGTCAACCAGGGTGATGTCGTGACTCTGACTGTGAGTGTTCCCTCCGTCGATAATGCTCGCGGCTGCAACGGCATCGGTCACGGCGTTCTGATGGATACCTACATCGAAGACGGGATCAGCACGACGCGCGGCCACAGTGTTTCGCGCACATTCATGGCGACGACTGCGGGCACCTTCGTGTTCGTGTGTTCACAGTCGTCATGCGGCGATGGGCATTCCAGCATGATCGGACAGATGATCGTGAAGGCGCAGGCGAATCCTGCTCCGACGATCTCCAGTCTTTCACCGAACAGCGGCCCGCCTGCCGGCGGGACATCGGTGACGATCAGCGGAACGAATTTCAGCAGCGGCGCGACGGTCACGTTCGGCGGCAACGCAGCGACGAACGTCAATGTGACGAGCGGAACGACGATCACCGCGACGACATCTGCTCACAACGAAGGCGTTGTGGATGTCACGGTCACGAATTCAGACGGCCAGAGCGCCACGCTCACGCAAGGATTCACGTACGCCGGCCTGAAGATCACATCGGTCTCGCCGAACACGGGCTCCACTTCCGGCGGCACAAACGTAACAATCAAAGGCAGCGCATTTCAGAACGCCGCCACGGTGACGTTCGGCGGTGTTGCGGCGACAAACGTGAATGTGGTGGACTCCAGCACCATCGTGGCGACAACGCCGCTGGGTCCGGCGACGGAGCAGCTCATCGTCGATGTCGTCGTGAAGAATCCCGACGGCACGACGGCGACGCTGCATCCCGGATTCACTTACAGCGTTCCCCCTCTGTCAGTAGCTTCGATTAATCCGGCCATCGGTGCGACTAGCGGCGGAACTGTGGTGACGATCAGCGGAACTGGCTTCACAACTGCGCTCAATTCCGCCGTCACGTTCGGCGGGGTCGCTGCAACGAACGTGACGATTGTGGATCCGGTCACGATGCGGGTTACTGCGCCAGCTCATGCCATCGGAACCGTTGATATCGCGGTGACGGTCGGCGGTCTATCCGTCGTCAAGACCGCAGCATTCACGTATGAAACGGTTCCGCCGCGCCATCGGTCGGTGCATCACTGATGTTCATCGCCGACCCGACCAAGCCGCCGAATGACGTTTTCATGTACACGCTCCATCCGACGCGGCCGGCGATGCTGCGCGAAGGCTCAACGGATGCCGAGAAGGCGCTCGCCGGACAGCACTGGATGTATTCGATCGATCTGCTGAAAAAGGGAACCATCTTTTTCGCTGGCCGGACGATGGTGACAACTGATGAATCGTTTGCGATCTGCGTCATTCGCGCGAAGTCGGAAGCCGAGGCACGTGCCATTGCGGAGAATGATCCCGCAGTGCGCGGCGGCCTCTTTCGCTATCAGCTCTTCCCGTACCAGCCCATGCTCATCGGTGATTAGCTCGGAGCACGCGTCCCGGCAGTGCGCCGGTCATCTTGTTGTCGTGCAGCACGAGCGCACCATTGACGATCACATTGCTGATGCCGACGGCGAAGTGATGCGGATCTTCGTACGTCGACGTGTCGCGGATCGTCGCCGGGTTGAAGACGATGACGTCACCCTGCGCTCCCACTCGAATCACTCCGCGATCTTTGAAGCCGGCGCGCGACGCCGCCTGCGAAGTCATTTTGCGCACCGCTTCCTCGAGCGTGAAGAGGTGCACGTCGCGAACGTAGTGGCCGGCGACGCGCGGAAATGTGCCATACGCACGGGGGTGCGCTCCGGCTTCACGCATCACGCCGACCACCGCGCCGGAATCTGAACCGACGGACACCCACGGCTGCTTCAGCGCGTATTGCATGTCCTCTTCGCTGAGGCCGAAGTAAGTATGCATTTCCGCGGCAATTTGATTCAGGCGCTCGCGCTCGAATTGTTTCAGTGTCGGACTGGGAATCTGCCGCAGCATGATCGTTGATCCATCGCCGACGCGCATCGCCTGCGCAACACGCGCTCGGATGGCGGGATCTTTCAGCCGGGCGACAAATTGCAGATAGCCGCCTTCGAGCGCCCACGACGGAACGATCGACGTAAGATCGGTCGCCGTCGCCGTATACGGATAGATATTCGATTTGATATCCAGACCGCTCTTCTGCGCCGCCTCGATCTTGGCGATGATCTCCGGCATATGCCCCCGCATTGGGCCGCCCGCTTTGATGTGGAATGTATTGATCGGCACGTGCGCTTCGCGGCCAATGCGAAACGCCTCGTCGAATGCCGGCATCTCGCCGCTCGACTCGCTGCGGAGATGCGTCCAATACGAGCTGCTGTGTTTCGCGAGCGCAATCAACTCCTCGGTCGTGGCGAAGTTGCCAGGCGGATAGATCAGCGCCGTCGACATGCCGATCGCTCCTTCGCGCATCGCCTGATCCACGATCGCCTCCATCCGTTTCAGCTCGTCTGGCGTCGGAGCGCGATTCACGGTCCCGATGACGATCTCGCGCGGGTTCGCTGCACCGATGAAGAACGCGAAGTTGATCGCCGATCCTCGCTTCTCGATCACTTTCATGAATTCGCCGAGGGTGCGCCAGGAGACCGGCGGCCATCCGGGCGGCTTCGTGCGCTCCATCTCTGCCGCCATTGCCTCGCTCAGCGGTCCCGGCGAATGACCCTCGCCGGTCAGCTCGGTGGTCACGCCCTGCCGTACTTTTCCTTCGAGATTGGGATCGATCAGAACCGAGCTTTCGGAGTGGCCGAGGAGGTCGATGAAGCCGGGAGTGACGACCTGGTTGCGCGCATCGATCGTGGTCGTTGCCGTCGCGTGTGACAAATCGCCAATCGCCGCGATTTTGTCGCCGCGAATCCCGACGTCTGCGCGAAAGCGCGCGCGTCCGGTGCCGTCGATCACATCACCATTGATGATGCGAACGTCGTAACCTGGAGTGCCGAGTGCCGAGTTCCGAGTGCCCGGTGTTGGCTCGGCAGTGCAGGTTAATGCGAGCAACAGAGTGAAGAGCGGGCGCATGGTGTGGTGGCCGGCTCTTAGCCGGCAGGGTGCGGGCTGAGAGCCCGCCACCACACTATCGCGCGAGCAACAGTTGCGCCGGGCTTGGGTAGACGAAGAAGAGCTCGTTGCGGCGCACGAATGCATTGCGAAGCAGGAACACGTAAGGCCGCTGGCTCTTGTAGGTCATCAGCATGTCGGTCTTGATCTGCTTCACACGATCCGATAGCGGATACGTGGCCCACGAGAACTGCTTGAGTCGCGTCGGCGGCAGCAGCGCGCGCGTCGGCGTGTTCATCAGTGGCTTCATGCGCCGCGAGTGCACGAGGTAACCCAGCCGTGTCGCTTTCCATTGCAGCTCATCGAGTGCAAGGTCCACGATTTCCGCGGTCGCGGCATGATCGGTATGCATGTCGAACGGCACGGGCGCGATTACCGTCGTTGGCCGCGCGAGCTCGATCACCTGCTTCAGATCGTTGATCGCATTCTCGATTCTGTACTCCGAGCCCGGCGAGAGCGCGTCGTCGTAGGGCACCTCATGCGCGCGCGTGCCGCGCGAGCGGACGATTGCCTCCGGATTGTCGACCATCGCCCGCAGTCCTCGGTCGGGATAGCCTAGGACGAAGAAGTGATCGGGAGGGATGCCGAGGATTTTCATCGCTGTTTTGGCTTCAGCGATGCGCGTTTTGCCGACGGACAGGTAATTCGATGCCGTCGGCTCGAGTGTTCTGTGCAGAAGTCGCGCGGAGAATCGGTTGCAGTCGCCGGCGGTGAGATAGACGACGTACACCTCCGCGCCGTTGGCGATCGCATCGACCGCATAGCCGCCGGCGCTGATCGCCTCGTCGTCGATATGCGGCGCAACGATCAGAATGCGATCGTTGCGTCGGGCTGGCGCGAGGCGCGGATAGATCTCGCTTCTGTTCACCATGGTTAGGAGTGCAACTGCGCTGAGAAACATCGAAAGGGAATGGCCGGGAAGATTATACCGGCAACACAGCTACTGGGATGGTGTAGGGCACGGCTGCGCCGTGCCGCATCCCGAGGTTCGGCACGACGCAGTCGTGCCCTACTCCTGATAATCGGTTGGGTTCCAGCCAAATTCTTGATTTCATTCGAAATTTGAAATTCCGTTTTTCACAAGGCGATGCGCGGGTCCCTCCACAATCCAACCTGCCGCCGCCCGTAATCGATCGAGATCAGAAATCGCGACAGCAGGCGATTGCCGACCCGCGGCGCGGACACGTCGCCGAGTTGAACATCGACGGTGCCGAAATCTGTTCCGGCGATCTGCACGCGGGCGGCACGGCGCGCGGCGGGCGATCCCGCGCGCGGCAGTACCAGCGTGTCGGGAGAGGCGGTATCGACGACGGCCGGTGTCGAACGGCCGTCGACGATCACGTTGATCATCGGAACATCGGCGTAGTTGAAGAGCGTCATGAGGTCGGGATGAATCCCTTCTTTTTGATATGTCAGCAGACCCGCGCGGTAATCGATTGTAACGGCATGTCCGCTCCAAACGTCGGCACCGATGATGCCGTCGCCGACGCCGCGCAAATCGACGACCATCGGCGTTAGGCGGAGAGACTGGCGTTCGCTGAGCTGCAGAGAATGCAGAGTACCGTCCAGGCCTTGCGCGAATTTCGCATCGAGCACCGTTCGCGGCTCAGCCGAGCCGAACAGGAATTGACCCGGGCGTCCGTCGACCATCGCCGACGGCAAGTACAGCAAATTGTTTTTGATGACGAACGCCAGGTTGACTTCCTGTCCGATCGGCTCGTTCCGCCACGGAAGAGCGATCGAGCACGCCGCCGCGAATAGGAGCGCCGCTGCGGACGTTGCTTGCCATGGATTTTTCGAGTACATAGCGCGAGCCGGCTGAGAGCCGGCTCCACGTGCAACAAGAACGCCGCCGGAGGATTTCATGGCTACTGATGTGATGGAGCCCACCCCGAAAATGCGCACGCTTTCAGAATTTCGCAACGAGCCGCTCACCGATTTCACGAAGCCGCAGAACCGCACGGCGATGGAAGCGGCGCTGGAAAAGGTCAAGCGAGAATTCGGTTCTGAGTATCCGCTGATCATCGGCGGAAAGCGCATCACTGGCTTGAAGACGTTCGACTCCCTCAACCCCTCGCACAAAGGCCAGATCCTCGGCAAATTTCAAAAGGGTTCCCGCGAACACGTCGAGCAGGCGATCGACGCCGCATGGAAAGCATTCGAAAGCTGGAAACGGCAACCGGTGGACATCCGCGCCGGCGTGCTGCTGAAAGCTGCCGCGCTGATGCGGCAGCGGAAGCATGAGTTCTCCGCGACGATGATCTACGAAGTCGGAAAAACCTGGCCGGAGGCGGATGCCGATACGGCCGAGGCGATCGATTTTCTCGAGTTCTATGCGCGCGAGGCCTATCGCTACGGCGGCCAGCAGCCGATCACGAAGATCGAATCGGAAGAGAACGAGCTCGTCTACATTCCTCTCGGCGCCGGCGCCGTGATTCCGCCGTGGAACTTCCCGCTGGCGATCATGGCCGGGATGACCTCCGCAGCTATAGTAACCGGTAATACAGTGATCCTGAAGCCGTCATCCGACGCGCCGTTGATCGCGTATCGATTTATCGCGCTGCTCGAGGAGGCGGGCATGCCGGCCGGCGTCGCGAACTTCGTCAGCGGATCGGGCGGCGAAGTCGGCGATCCGCTCGTGCAGCATCCTCGCATCCGCTTCATTTCTTTCACGGGATCGAAAGAAGTGGGACTGCACATTAACGAGGAGGCGGCGAAGCCGCGCAAAGGACAGATCTGGATCAAACGGGTGGTGGCGGAGATGGGTGGCAAAGACGCGATCATTGTCGATCGCGAAACGAAAGACCTCGATCGAGCAGCGTCGGACGTTGTCGCATCGGCATTTGGGTTTCAGAGACAGAAATGCTCGGCCTGCTCGCGACTGATCGTCGACTCGGCCATCTACGACAAATTCGTGCCCATGGTCGTTGAGAAGACCAAAGCCCTGCGCCTGGGGCCGTCGGAAAAGAGCGACGCGCAAATCGGACCGGTGGTGAATGAATCGGCGATGCGCAAGATCAAGGAGTACATCGACAAAGGCGCCAAAGAGGGACGCCTCGTCGCCGGCGGAAAAGTACACGGCGAAGACGGCTACTACATCGAGCCGACGGTGATCGCGGATGTCGATCCCGACGCCACGATCGCGCAGGAGGAGATCTTCGGGCCCGTGCTCGCAGTCATGAAAGCGAAAGACTTCGACGATGCGTTGCGCATCGCGAACGATTCGCCGTTCGGCCTAACAGGCGCCGTGTTCACCGACAATCCGGAAAAGATCCGCCGCGCAGAGGA
>QHVY01000050.1 GCA_003223695.1 Acidobacteriota bacterium | reverse complement strand
CGACTTCTCTTGCTCCTCGCACATCCCTCCCGTTCTGATGGAGCACCACGGAGTTGACCTGACCGTGTTCATCACGCATGAAGCTCAACTGCGCATCGACGATCTTGTAGAAGAATTCATCGCGCGCGCTGGCGTACACCGGCAGAGCAGACTGTCCCGTCGCCTGTACCTGCAGGCCGCCGTTTTCCACACGAACATCCAATTCGAAATTCGAACCCAGCCGGTAGCGGCCCGCGTAGCTTGCAAGCTCTTTGCTGTCGAGCACGATCTCTTTCGGAAATTTCACCTGCTGCTGCGGAACGAGCGCCGCGAATCCGACGGGAGCCACATCGCGACTGATGTTGCTCAGGACGACCACCCCACGCGTGCCATCGCTCGTGAAACCGGCGAAGGCCGCGTAACCGCCCGTCATTCCGTTGTGCCAGACGATCGTCTTCCCTCCGCGCGACTCGATCTGCCATGCGAGTCCAATGGTGGCATTCTCCCGATCGGTCTTGCGACGCGATCGCGTCACGGACGCCAGCGCTTTCGCTAGCGCTTCTTCCGGATGCATGTGTGCCCGCACGTAGAGGAGCAGATCGCTCGCGGTCGACCGCACGGCTCCGCATCCGGCGAGTGCCGCGAAGTTCCATGGCGAGCTGGCCGCGCCGTTCGCATCGTGTCCCTGCGCGAATCGCGTCTTCGCCTCCGGCGTCAGTGCGATCATCGTGTCGTTCATCTTCAGTGGTGACGTAATGCGTTGGCGCACCAGATCCGCATACGGCATCGACTGCTTCGTAGCGAGCGCTAATCCCAGCAGGCCGAATCCGAGGTTCGAGTATTCGTAGTGGTCGCCCGGGGCAGATCGGAGTCGGTAGGAGGAGAGGAATTCCTTCAGGTCGCCAATCTTGTAATCCGCATATGGATCGTTGCTGTTCTTCGGCCGCAGATTGGCGGGCAGGCGGGGCAATCCTGAGGATTGCGTCGCAAGATCGAGCAGAGTGATCGCATGCGAGCCTGACTTCGGAATCGTGAAGCCGGGTAGGAGTTGCGCAACCGGATCGTCGAGCTTCACGACGCCACGCTCCACGGCGTCGGCCAGCAGCGGCGCGGTAAACGTCTTAGTGACGGAGCCGATTTCGTAGAGCGTCCTGCCGTCGGGATTCCCTTCGCCGAATCCAGCGATCTCGCTACGTCCGTCCTGCTCGACGCCGATCACGAGACTCGGAAAGTCGCCTGCCTTGACCGCGGCTTCCGCGCGCAAACGAATGCTCTCTTCAATGAGGGGTTGGGCCGACGCTGTCCAGCCGATGATCGTCAGCATTGCGATGAGCCAGAGGTGTCTTTTCATTTTTCAATTTCTCCATGTTCGAGGGTGAAGATCGTTTCGATGGTGACGCCGAGAGCGTTCGCGATGCGCAGCGCGAGTACGACGGAGGGGACCATGTTTCCGGTCTCGATGGCGTTGACGGACTTGCGCGTCACACCGGCGAGCGATGCGAGATCGGCTTGCGTGAGATCGCGCATCGCGCGTTGCACCTTGAGCGTGTTTCGCAGTCCGTTCTCACTCATGGCTCTGATCCCGGTCGAAGATCAGAAAGAGTGTGATCAAAGTGGTCATCGCCACCGTAATCGTCGCCACCGCCATTCCCATCACCGCGCGCAGAACAGGGAGTTGCAGGAAGAGAAACGCCTGCGGCACCTGCGCGATCAGGACGACGAAGAACGCGATGCGCATCGCCCGCGTGAGATTCACCTGTCTCCACTCATCTCCCAGGACCGCCTGCAGCTCGGCCGACTTCGGATTCAGCCGGCCGCGTCCCATCGATGTGGCGACAAAAATGATGATGGTGGCGAGCGGCAGAAGCCAGGGCATGGTTGATGGCCATCGTGAAAATGCCGCGTCAGGACGGAACACATTGCTGAGCAACGTGCCGCAGATGAGCAACACGCCGATGAGAACAATGAAGAGATTTCGCCGTGTGAGGCGAAGGATGCGGTCGGTTTGATTCGTAGTCATGAGGTCGCTCCTTGCCACCTATACTACTCAAAATATCACCGATAGGTTATAAAAAGCGATCTATAGGTTACGTGCCAACCTCTTCTTGTCATGGGATGAGACGCGCGGACGGCTTTTCGCTCTGCAGCGCGCCTCGCAACCGAGATTCCGAGACCGTCCAGGTGTTCACCTAGTGTTCAACCGGTCCTCGTACGGCCATCCGGGATATCCGTGGATGTCCCCAAGTTGTTGGGAATACGATCGTCCCAGCCTGTCTCAGGTTGTCGCCGACCGTGCCATCACCTTCACACGGTGGGGGTCACCAGTTCGAGTCCGGTAGCGCCTACCAAAGTTTCCGTATAACGGTTCACACCGCTCGATCGAGCGGCGCTTTCGTTTTCAGCGAACACTCCGGTCGTGGTTTCGTAGTAGTTGGTCATGGAACCAACCGTCTCGCCAGCGACTGTCCGCGCGATTCTTGCGTATGCCGCGCATCGATGCATTCCGATCGGTATCGAACCGCGTGAGTCGCGGTACCCGTTCAGCGAAGTCGCGGACCTCTGGTCACGCGTCGAACGCATATCCGGTGACACGCTCGTCGGCCGGCGCGCGGCGCAACTCGCCCCGTTCGGCGCGTTCGGCATCGTCGAACAACTGATGCTGCTCAGCGAAACGCTGGAACGATGCGTTCACCGCCTCGTTTCGTTTTACCCCACCGTCAACGAGGCGTTTGCGCTGACACTCCGCGCGCGAGGCGACTCCGCCCTCATCCAATTACACGCATGCGATGGCGGGAAGATCCAGGTTGCCTACGCTGACTTCGTCCTCACGTCGATCGCAAAACGGATCGTTGCCACGTCGGGCGATCGTTGGCCGAAGATCATTCTGAGGCGTGATCCGTCCTCACCACACCTGTTCTTCGAGCGCGCTGCACTGCGCATGCAACTGCCGTTCGCGGACGAGGAACTCTGCGAAATTCTGCAGAGCGTTGCGACGCGGCGCCTTCACGACAACCAGCGCAAGACGACGACGCAGCTCGTTTCTGAAATCGTCCTTCACCGCCTCGGCACGTCTGCGATCACACTCGGCGATGTTGCGCAAGCGCTCGGCGTCAGTCCGCGCACGCTGCAGCGGCAGCTGATCGAAGAGGGAACGTCGTATCGAGCGATCGTCGAGTCGTCGCGGCGAAACATCGCCGCGAGGCTGCTCGACCGGCGAATGCCGGCGAAAGGCATCGCGGAGCGCACGGGCTTCGTTGAGGTCCGCTCGTTCCGTCGTGCACGCCGACGATGGAGCGACCGCGGCTGACGCATTCGGACCCGAAATTGGCGCGTCCGGACTCTCCCGTGTCCTAACGAACCAGGCACAATGCGGGTATGCGTCATGTGATCACAGCGTTGGTCATTCTGTCGATGCTCGGCTGCGCGTCGCAGCCGAGGCCGGCCACGGTCGCGTTCGAGAACGGCCGATGGTACGACGGTCATGCGTTTGTCGAGCGAACGATATACGTCGTCGACGGAACGCTCCGGACGCACCGACCGCGGCGGATCACAAAATTTGTCGACCTGCACGGCGACTACGTGATTCCGCCGCTGGCCGAAGCGCACAATCACTGGCTCGAACCCGACAAGATCGACACGTACATTCACAACTATCTCGCCGACGGCGTGTTCTACGTGATGGATCAGGCGAACGTACCGATCATTGCCGAACAAGTGCGGGCGAAAACGAATCGCCCCTCTTCCGTCGACTACCGCGTCGCGATCCTCGGATTCACCGCTCCGGGGGGGCACCCGATTCAAATCGTGAAACAGTTCGTGAAGATGGGCGAAATGCCGGCGACGTGGAACAGCGAGGCGGCGATCGATCGCAACGCGCTGCTCATCGTCTCATCTGAGAAAGATGTCGACGATCGGTGGCCGGCGTTGCAGGCCGCGAAGCCGGATTTCGTGAAAGTCTTTCTCGAATTCTCAGAGGAGTTCGAACGGCGCAGAAATGACGAGACCTTCGTGTATCGGCGCGGCATCGATCCGAACCTCGTACCGTACATCGTCCGTCGTGCGCACCGGGATGGCCTTCGCGTGTCCGCACACGTCTACTCGGCGGCGGATTTCCGCAACGCGATCGCGGCCGGTGTCGATTTCGTCGCGCACATGCCGGGAACCGGAGCCGGGGAAGAACCCGATCTGAATCGATTTCTGATCACCGACGCCGATGCGCAACGCACTGCAACCCAGGGAACGCCGGTCATCACCACACTCGGGTGGCTCGACGACCTGCGGCAAGACGACGCAGCGCGCGCGGATCTCGTCGAACGCGTCGTGATCCGGCCGAATGTGGAGAAGCTCCGGCGCGCCGGCGTCCGCCTGCTCATCGGCAGCGATCAATTCCGCAAAACCCCGGTCGACGAGTTGTTCATCCTCGCCCGCCTCGGTTTTTCAAACGAAGAGATCTTGCGCATCGCGTCGAGTGACACCGCTCGAGCAATGTTTCCGGGACGAAAGCTCGGCGCGCTGGATGACGGTTACGAAGCGAGCTTTCTCGCGCTTCAAGGAAATCCGCTCGACGACCTCGCGAACGTCCGAAAGATCGCCCTGCGCGTAAAGCGGGGTGTGCAGATTCCGTGATCCGCGCCTCGTCGTGCCGTCATCGGTAACCTCTGCAGAAGGGTACGCGGCAGTATGTCCGGTCACCCGATGATCGTTCCGCTCTCAGGATTCGCCGCTCTCGTTCCGGCTTGGCCCGAACTGTTCGCGAAGTGTTCGCGCGGTTCTCCTACGGCCGTCCAGGGATGTCCTTGGATATCACTAACTTGTCGGGAACACGTTCGTCGCGGGTTGTCTCAAGTCGTCACCGATGAAGGCATCACTTTCACACGGTGCGGGTCGCCGGTTC
>QHVY01000049.1 GCA_003223695.1 Acidobacteriota bacterium | reverse complement strand
CTGCAGGATTTTTTCAGCATTCGGACCCTGCAACGCGAGCTGAGCGTAATCGGCGCTCGCGTTCGTCACCGCTACGTCCATGCCTTTCGCACACTCGACGAGCCATTCATAGTCTTTGTCGCTATTCGCTGCATTCACCACGACGAAGTAATCGTCGCCGGCCATGCGATAGACCAGGATGTCATCGACAAATCCTGCAGTCGGGTACAAAAGACCGTTGTACTGCGCGCGGCCGTCCTCGAGCTTCGAGACGTCGTTGCACGTCGCCTTCTGCAACAGCGCCAGCGCCTCCGCACCTCTGACCAGAATCTCGCCCATGTGCGACACGTCGAACAGCCCGGCGCGCGTGCGCACTGCCTGATGCTCCTCGATGATGCCGGTGAACTGAACGGGCAGCTCCCAGCCACCGAAGTCGATCATCTTGCCGCCAAGCTCGTGCTCAATTGCGTTGAGCGGCGTTTTCTTGAGCGATTCGTCCGCCACGGGCGCGTTACGCTAACATGGTTCAGGGTTGCTTGGTTGCTCGGTTGCTGAGTTGCTGAACGCACCAAGCAACCCGGCGACTTAGCAACCCAGCAACCGGCGGGAGGGCGGGTGAAGAACGAGATCGGCGATTTCCTCGATTACCTCACGTACGAGCGAAACGTCTCGATCAATACGGTCGCCGCGTACCGCGATGATCTCGAATCCTTCACCGGTTTTCTCAGCAAGGACTACCTCACGATGGCGCGCGACCTGCTCGATCTGCGCCGTGTCGATCACATCGCGATCCGCTCATACCTGGCGCATCTCGCGCGCAAGAAATTGCGCCGCAGCTCGATCGCCCGTCATCTGTCCGCGTTGCGATCGTTTTTCAAGTTCCTGATGCGGGAGGAGCTTGTCGACTCGAATCCTGCCCGCGGAGTGGCGACGCCGCGGCGCGAGAAGCATCTGCCCTCGGTGCTGCAAACATCCGACATCGCAGTGCTCTTCGACACGCCGGATCTCTCGACGCCGCTGGGAATCCGCGATCGCGCGTGGCTGGAACTGATGTACGCGTCTGGTCTTCGAATCAGCGAGCTGGTGGGAATCGATCTCGATGACCTCGAGCTTCGCGCGCGACTGGTGAAAGTTCGCGGCAAAGGGGCGAAAGAGCGCATCGTTCCGTTCGGGACGAAAGCGCAGGCGGCGATTCGCGCATATTTAGACGTCCGCAATGCTCCGGAGCAGGACGCGCTGTTCGTCAACTATCGCGGCGAGCGCATCACCGCGCGGAGCGTGCGGCGGTTGTTCAACGGTTACGTTCTCGACGCATCATTGCGCGCGGGCGTTTCGCCACATACGCTTCGTCATTCATTCGCCACGCATCTTCTCAACGCCGGCGCCGATCTCCGCGCCATCCAGGAGCTCCTCGGTCACGCCTCGCTGTCGACGACGCAGAAGTACACGCATCTGAACGATTGGCAGCTCATTGAGGTGTATAAGAAGGCTCACCCTCGGGCGTAGTTCGCAGATGGCGGTTCACGGTTCGCAGAGAACCAACTGCGAACTGCGAACCGCGAACTGCGAACATGACGAACCGGCTGGCGAAAGAAACATCTCCATACCTTCTTCAACACGCGCACAACCCGGTCGACTGGTTTCCGTGGGGCGAGGAAGCGCTCGCCAAAGCGCGCGGCGAAGACAAGCCCGTGTTTCTTTCGATCGGATATTCGGCGTGTCACTGGTGCCACGTGATGGAGCGCGAGTCGTTCGAGAACGATGAGCTCGCGCAGATCCTCAACGACCATTTCGTGTCCATTAAAGTCGATCGCGAAGAACGGCCTGATATCGACTCGATTTACATGCAGGCCGTGCAACTGATGACCGGGCACGGCGGCTGGCCGATGTCGGTTTTTCTGACGCCGGACGGCGGACCGTTTTACGCCGGCACGTACTTCCCGCCCGACGATCGCCACGGAATGCCGGGATTCAAGCGTGTTCTCGTGCACGTCCTCGATGCCTATCGGTCGCGCCGCACCGATGTGCAGGCCGCTTCGGACGAAGTCCGCCAGGTCATCAACTCGCAATTGCAGCCGAAAGGGACGCGAACGATTGAGCAGCACGGGCTCGATCGCGCTGCAGCTTCGATCGCACAGAGCTACGACCCGGAGAACGGCGGTTTCGGCAGCGCGCCGAAATTTCCGCCGTCGATGACGCTGGATTTTCTGATGCAGAACAGCGACCGCTACGAAGACGTGATCGTGAACACGCTGACCAAAATGGCGCACGGCGGCATCTACGATCAGATCGGCGGCGGTTTTCATCGCTACTCGACCGATGCGCATTGGCTCGTACCTCATTTCGAGAAGATGCTCTACGACAACGCTCTGCTCGCACGGCTCTACACGCGGGCATGGCAGTGGAAAAAGAGCGCTCTCTTCGCCCGCATCGCCAACGAAATCCTCGGATTCGTCGAGCGCGAGATGACCTCGGCCGACGGCGGCTTTTATTCGACCCTCGATGCGGACAGCGAGGGCGTCGAAGGAAAGTTTTATGTCTGGTCGCGCGATGAAGTGATCGGCGCGTTAGGCGAGGACAAAGGACGCACCTTCTGTGAGCTGTTCGATGTGACGGAGCGCGGCAACTGGGAAGGCGCCAACATTCTCCATGTCGTTGGCGATGTGGACGCACACGCCGATCTCGTCGCGCGCGGAAAGTGTCATCTCTATGGAATCCGCGAGCAGCGAGTACGCCCGGGACGCGACGAAAAAATTCTCTCCGGATGGAACGGCTGGATGCTCGCCGCGTTCGCCGAGGCGTGCCTGGCGTTCGATCGTTATGAAGATGTGGTGCGCAAAAATGCAGAGTTTTTGATCGCCCGCATTGATTCGAATGGGCATCTGATTCGGCACGCGGCGATTCCCGGAATGCTCGAAGATTACTCCGGCGTGGCGTGGGGACTGACGCTCGCGTATGAAGCCGTGCATGAACGCCGATATCTCGACGCTGCAAATCGTTTGCTCGAGCAGATCCGCTCGCGGTTTGCCGACGAGGAGAATGGCGGCTTCTACGACACAGCGGTCGATCACGAGAAGTTGATCACACGGCCGAAGGATTTTTTCGACAACGCCACGCCGTCCGGAAACTCGATCGCCTGCGATGTGCTGCTGCGGCATGCTCTGCTGTTCGGCAATGAGGAATACGCGGAGGAAGCGACCGGCGCGCTGGAAACGATCTTTCCGCTCGTCGAGCGGTATCCATCTGGTTTCGGCTACACGTTGGGCGTTGGGCAGTGGAGAGCAGGGCAGCCGAAAGAGATCGCCATCACTGGTGCAGTGACGGATCCGACATTCCGCGGCCTCAAACGCGTCGTGGGCGACGAGTTCCTGCCGCATCGCGTACTCGTGGCCGGCTCGGCTTCATCCGATTTGCCGCTAATGAAAAATCGCGATCAAAACCGCGTCACGGCCTACATCTGCGAAGCGTACATGTGCGCCGAGCCGACGAGCGATCCGGAGCGGTTCCGCGAGATGCTGGGAATCGCGCGCTGACCGATGGTCGCGAGGCAGCACGCCGCAGCGTTCGCTTTCTTCCTGCTGCTGAGCATCGCGATGACGTGGCCGCTGGCGAGAAACATCGATCGCGCGTTTGCTTGGAGCGGTGACCCTTACATCAATACTTGGATTCTCGATTGGGATTGGTACGCGACGTTTCATCAGCCGCTGCACCTCTTTGATGCGAACTCGTTCTATCCCGCCATCGATTCGCTCGCGTTCAGCGAAAATATATACGGGATCGCAATCCTCCTTTTTCCCTTTCGCGCACTCGGAGTGCCTCCGATTGCGGCCCACAACGTCGCCATCCTTCTCGGCTTTACCTTCTCAGGTTTTGTTATGTACGTCCTCGGACGTCACATCAGCCTCGGCGCGCTCGCAGGCGTCATTGCCGGCATCTTCTACGCCTTCGTGCCCTTTCGCTTCACCCACTTGTCGCATGTGCAGCACGTCTGGGGCGGAACTCTTCCGCTGCTCGTTCTCGCACTCCTCGCGTATGCGCAGAAGCCGACGTGGTTGCGCTCCTCGTTTTTCGCGGCGGCATTTCTCTTTAATGCGCTTTGCAACATTCACTGGCTGTTATTCGGAACGATCGCAATCGCAGGGGACAGTCACAATTCTCCGTCCGCCCCTCGTTCCACTTTTGACCTGCACCGCGGCCGCGTCGCTGCTGCTCATTCCATTTCTTCATCCCTACGCGACAGTGGCGAAGCTCTACGGCATGACGCGAACGCGGAATGAGACGATGAGTTTCTCCGCGTTACCTTCCGACTGGCTAGTTGCCAGCCATTACAGCCGTTTCTACACCGCACTTCACAACTCAAATGTTGATGCAGAGCGGTGGCTGTTTCCGGGCGCGCTGTCGCTGCTCATTGGCGCCATCGGACTGGTAAGCACGGACCGCAAATCGCTGAAAATCGCCTTGCTGTGGATGGCAATCGGATTCGCGGGCTCACTCGGATTGCACTTCGTATTTCACCGATTCCTCTTCAGTCATGTGCCCGGTTTCCGCGCCATCCGAGTCCCGGCGCGATGGGCGGCGATCGCGTACGTTGGTTTAGGGATCCTCGTCGCGATCGGAACCGCGATGATCGCGAGGCGTCAGCGCTGGGCCTATGCGGTCATTGCGGTTGCGTTCATCGTTGAACTGCGAGCAGCACCGATTCTCTGGTTCATGGCACGCACCGACATTCCACCTGTGGCGGTCTGGATCCGCGAGCACAAACCGCGCGCGAGTACGACGCCATGCTTCGGTCGACAGTGCATCACCGGCCGATGGTGAACGGCATCTCCGGTTTCGCGCCTCCCGAATACGATCGCCTTGCCGGGCTGGCGCAGACTTGGTCCGACAAGCTGGTGGCGGAACTTCAGCGCATCGGCGTGACTCATGTCGTCGTCCACGCCGACGATTTCGACGCCGCCGGCCGCGCCTGGCTCCGGCGTTCTCTTGCCAATGGATATCTCGCCTTCGTCAGACGTTTCGACAGCGGAGTGGCCGGTGACTGGCTCTTCACCATCGGCGGCAGCGCGCAGTTAGCCCCCGAGCTCGATGCAATGCTTCGCGGCCTTCCAACGCGCAATGAAAGCACATTCGGTCGACTGGAGTCGCCGCAAATGTGGGAACGTGTGAACGTGATTTCAGGTTTCGCATTTTCTCCCTATCGCATCCGAGAGGTGAACGTGCTGGTCAACAACGGCGCTATTCGGCTAAGAACCGCATTGCGCTCGGACGGGTGGTTCTTTGCA
>QHVY01000048.1 GCA_003223695.1 Acidobacteriota bacterium | reverse complement strand
AACGACGGTGCCGGTAAACGTCTCTTTGTCCAGGCGGGCGCGATTCTCCAACGCAGCGGTGAAGACGCTTCTTTTTTGCTCGATCTCTCGCCGCAGCAGCTCGAGCGTGTCGTTGTTCGGGAACTGCTTCTCCACTGTAGTAATAGTTACTATAGCTGCGGGATATTCGCCGCGCTGTATTTGCTGGAGTGCCAGGCGAATTTGATCGCCTGGTGTGGCGGCCGGCCCTTCGGCCGGCCGTGTGCCGGCTGGAGAGCCGGCACCTACACTAAGGAATCGTTGGTAATCGCGGATCAGCGCCAGCGAAAACGGATTGGCGTCGAACGCTTGCTTGAAATGATCCTCGCTTGGTTCGAGGCGGGCGATCGCGGCGAGTGCGGTCGGATCGTCGCTGCGATCGGCGAGCACGTTCGCGTACTGCTGGAGCGCCCGGGTGAGATCGCCGCGCTGCTCGTACAAACTCGCCAGCCGGAGCTGCGAGCGATTGAGAATCGAAACGTACGCGGCGACGTCGCCGCGCGCGGTCGAGTAAATCTCGAACGACTCCGTGCTCGCGACCTGTCTCCGCAATGACGCGAAGGTGTCGGATCGTAGTGTCTTCACAACTTCACTGAGTAGTTGTTCGGCTTCCGGCGAGTCGCCGAGCGCTGACGCAAGCGAATATTTGTAAATCGCGAGATCCAGCGGGTCATGCTCCAGCGCCACGGCGTTTCGCGATGCGCTTGCCGCTTTCGCCGGCAAGTGAAGCTGCGCCATCGTGCTGGCGTAAAGATTCCAGCTCTTCGCTGAATCACTGCTGTAGCGCATTGCTTCTTCCGAGAGTGCGAAGGCATCGGCGGCATCGCCGAGCTTCGCATGCGCGAGAGCCGCATACGAGGTTGCCGTCGCGTAACGCGTCAGATCGGAAACGCGCCGCGACGCGACGCGCTCGTTCAACGCGATCTTCAACGCGTTCGCGTATTCGTTTCGTGCCGCCGCGGTTTCGTTGCGCGTTAGGCGGAGGTCGCCAAGGTTGAGGTGGCCGGAGAGTTGGGACACGAAATCGCGCGACTGCGCAATCTGCCGCTCCATCTGCTGGATTTCGAAATCGGATGCGATGCGCGTTTGCGCCATCACGATCATGGCGGCGAAGAGGATCGTCACGATGCGAAATATCCCTTCCGCGCGTTGAGGATCTCCACTCCGCGCCGCCGCGGATCGATGCGGATCGCCCGCCAGCCGCTTGCGTTCCCGTGGCTCTGGTACACGACGGTGTAGCGGCTGTTGATGTCGAGAATCATGCGGTGAAGCTCGCGCCTGAGCGTCGATGCGCTCCCGCGCACCACACTGCCGCCGGTATTCATCGCGGCGCGATCGAGAAATCGACTGTCGCTGCCGAGGACGATTGCATCGAGCGTGAGCTTGGTGCCGCTGATCTTTCGCAGCGCCTCCGCTTCCGAAGTCATGCTGTTGCGATCGCCGCCGTCGGTGATGACGATCGCGTAGGTACGATCGCGCGACGCCACGGAGCTGACCGCGTCGCGCAGCGACGTCCCGCCGGATGGCTGCACGTGCTCGCCGCGAATCAACGGCCGGGCCGGCATGACGTTGTGATTGAAAAGTACGATCTCCACTCGATCGTCAGACCGAAGCAGTTTTGATTCCTCATCGATGGCGCGCAGGGCAGCGTCGAGTTTTCCTCCGCCCATGCTCAGCGATCGATCGACGACGAAGACGAATCGCGCCGGCCCGCGGTCTGCGCGCAACTCGCGAATCGTCTGCTCGATCCCGTTCTCCTTCACGGCGATGTCCGATGATGCAAGCGGTTGCGATGTGCGCACGCGCATCGGCACTTCGACAAGGTCGACGTTCAGCGTCTCGCCGCCGGCGGCAATCGTCGTAACGCGTGACGAATCGACGTCGCGATAATTGTTCGAGTACACCTTCGCGACGATCTCGTGTGCAGCGAGCACGGTGCCGAAATCGTGAAGAATCCGGTACGGCGCCTGCCGCCCCACGCCGACGAGGGCGCCGTCGACGTAGAACTCAACGCGACTGACGGCCTGCTTCGTCGTCCTCACTTCGATCGGCAACACGCCGATCGCCTGCGAGCCTTGCTGCGGGCTCACGAACGTGATCGCCGCGACGATGGCGCCTACAATCATTCCCGTGCTCACACCTAACACAACGCTTGGCGCGTACCGCTTGATCCAGCCGATCGGGGCGGGCGGGATGGGCGAGGTGTGGAAGGCCGAAGACAAGAGGCTGGGGCGGGCGGTGGCGATCAAGATTCTGGCGCCGTCGATCGACACGATTCACGCGCCGCCGCGACGCTCATCGTTGACATGGATCTGGATCACGGCGGCAGTGTTCGTCGGTGTAGTCGGAGTCGCGATGCTCGCGAGACATCATGTGGCGGCCGGCCGTGTGCCGGCTGGAGAGCCGGCACCCACACAGAATCGCCTTCAAGTTCAGCAGATCGGCCGCGAGATCGAGGGCCGGCGGCCGCGCCAGTGATCGAGCCCATCGCGCTCGCGCGCAAGCTCATCGACATCCCTTCGCCGACGGGCGACGAGCGCGCGATGGGGGAGTTTCTCGAGCGCGAGCTGGCGCAGCTCGGACTCAGCGTGCGAAGACAGGCGGTCGAACGAGACCGCTTCAACGTCTTCGCTTCCGCCGCCGGGCGGCCGCGCGTCATCATCAACTCGCACATTGATACCGTCCCGCCGTGGTTCGCGTCACGGGAAGACAACGACAAAATCTATGGGCGCGGTGCATGCGATACGAAAGGCGTGATCGCCGCCATGATCGCCGCAGGTGAGCGCCTTCTCGCGCGCGGCGTGCGCGATTTCGCATTTTTGTTCGTCGTCGGCGAGGAGACCGACTCGATCGGAGCGAAAGCGGCGAACGTTGAATTCGCAAATCTCGGATCGGAGTACGTGCTCGTCGGCGAGCCCACGGAATCGAAATTCGCGCGGGCGTCGAAGGGGAAAAAAATGATCTCGGCGATCAACGCAATCGAGGCGACCGATTGGGGATCGCACGACGTTCTTGGCAAATCAACAGTAAACGTCGGCGTCGTCCGCGGTGGCGAGAAGCCGAACATCGTTCCCGCCTCCGCGGAGTGCGAGCTGATGTTTCGCGTCGTTGACGATCACGAAGTTGTCCGCGCGAAATTGGAACGGCTCGTCAGCCGTTTCGGCGGGAGGATCACCATGACGCGGGGCAACGCGCCGCAGTTCATGGTGGTGCCGCAAGGAGCTCCGTCAACGATCGTCGCCTTCAACACCGATGTCGCGTACCTCGGCAACCTCGGAAAGCCGCTGCTGTTCGGGCCGGGATCGATCCTCGACGCCCACGGCGCGAACGAATTTGTTTTGAAGCGCGATCTGATCGCTGCCATTGACACCTACTGCGATACGGTGACCGGCTTATGCCAAAACTCGATACAGACATTTTTCTGATCGCCGCGCTGCGGACGCCGATCGGAAAATTCGGCGGCGCGCTGGCATCGATGACTGCCCCGCAGCTCGGCGTGGCCAGCGCAAAGGCCACAATCGAGCGCAGCGGAATCGACACGCAGGCGATCGATGAAGTGATCTTCGGAAACGCGCGGCAGGCCGGCGTCGGACCGAATGCCGCGCGGCAGATCGCGATCAAGAGCGGATTGCGTCATGAAGTGCCGGCGTACACGGTGAATCAGGCCTGCGGCTCAGGACTGCGCGCAATCATGAACGCTGCCGATCAAATTCGACTCGGTCACGCGCAAGTCGTGCTGGCCGGCGGCACTGAATCGATGTCAAATACGCCCTACCTGCTGATGCGCGCGCGCTGGGGCACGAAAATGGGCGATGGCGAGGTCGTCGACGGCATGTATCGCGACGGCTTCATGTGCCCGCTGGCCGATGAGATGATGGGCGCGACGGCGGAGACGCTCGCTGAGCGCTACCGAATCTCGCGCCAGGAGCAGGATCAATTCGCGCTCGAGTCGCAGAAAAAAACAGAGCGCGCCTACGCAAAAAATCGGTTCGATGACGAAATCGTGCCGCTCGAAAATTTGCAACGCGATGAGCACCCGCGCTTCGACACCGACCTCGGCTCGCTTGCGAAGTTGCCGCCGGTGTTTCGCAAGGACGGCAGCGTCCACGCCGGGAACTCGTCGGGCGTGACTGATGGCGCGTCATCGATGCTCGTCGCGTCAGGTGATGCGCTGAAGAAACACGGACTCGAGCCAATGGCGCGGATCATCGGCTACGCACAGGCGGGTGTCGATCCGAAAATCATGGGCATCGGTCCGGTTCCTGCGACACAAAAGCTGTTGCGAGACGTCGGCATGTCGCTCGCCGACATCGACCTGATCGAATTGAACGAAGCGTTTGCCGCGCAGGTGATCGCGTGCGATCGCGAGCTGCACTTTGATCGCGACAAGGTGAACGTCCACGGCGGCGCGATCGCGCTCGGTCATCCGATCGGTTGCACTGGTGCGCGAATCACCACGACGCTGCTGCACGCTCTGCATACACACGATAAGACGGTCGGGCTCGCCACGCTTTGCATTTCCGGCGGGATGGGGCTGTCAATGATTGTCGAGCGCGTGTAAGATAACTTTCCTTCGGAACCCACATGATTGGTCGGACCCTCGGGCACTACCGAGTCGACAAACCACTCGGCGCAGGTGGAATGGGAGAGGTGTACAGCGCTCGCGATACGCGATTGGAACGCGAGGTCGCGCTCAAAGTTCTTCCGTCGGCGAAGAGCGACGATCCTGCAGCACGCAAGCGATTTCGGCAGGAAGCCCTGACGCTCTCCCGCTTCAATCACCCGAACATCGCCACCATCCATGATTACGACAGCGCCGACGGCATCGATTTCCTCGTCATGGAGCTGGTACGCGGGACGCCGCCCGCCGGACCGCTGAACGAGAAAGACGTTCTGACGATCGGAATGCAGATCGCTGAAGGATTGGCGGCCGCGCATGCGCACGGAGTGCTGCATCGCGATCTGAAGCCGACGAATCTGGCGATGACGTCCGACGGTCGCGTGAAGATTCTCGATTTCGGTTTAGCGCTTCTCATGCGGACGACGGAATCATCGCCGACGGTTCTCCACGAACAGGGCACGGCGGGGACGCTCGCGTACATGGCTCCGGAGCAGATCAATGGAACGGACATCGACGAGCGCGCCGACATCTACGCAGCCGGCGCTGTTCTGTACGAGCTGGCAACCGGGCGGCGGCCCTTCGTTGCGTCGCTCCCGGGACCGCTGATCCAAGCGATCCTCAACCAACAGCCGCCTGCACCGAGCACCGTGAATCCGGCGATCTCGCTGGAGCTCGATCGCGTGATTCTCAAAGCGCTCGATAAAGATCCGAAGCGTCGGTACCAATCGGCCAACGAGCTGCTCGATGACCTGAAGCGCCCTTCGTCAGGCGCATCGACGCCTGTGCGGCGCAAACGGAGTGTGCCTTCGGTCGCGATCACTGCCACTGCGATCGTCATCATCGCGATTGCGATTGCGGTGGCCTATCGAGGCGGCATTACGTTCGGTGGACGGCCGCCGCAATCGATCGCCGTACTCCGATTTGAGAACGTTTCGGGAAATCCAGAAGACGAGGTCTTTGCGAATGCGACCGGTCAGGACCTGATCTATCAGTTGATGAAGAGCTCGTCACTTCGTGTCACAAACGGCGGATCATCCTTCTATGTCAAACGCGGGACAGCAATTCCTGATTTGGCGCGGCAGCTCCGCGCGGGCAAAATCGTTTCCGGTTCGGTGCAACGCAGTGGGACACGTGCCGTCGTCATTGTTCATTTGTACGACGGTCAAAGTGGGCAGGAGCTTTGGACTCAAGTCTTTGATCGAGCGGCAGACGATCTCTCGCTTGCTCCTTCAATCGCCCTCGGTATTTTCGACCGGCTTAGCGTAAGACTCACGAGTACCGAGCGGCAGCATCTCGTTGCCGCTCGGCAGGAAGCACGTCGGGTGAAAGCGCGTGAGGCCTGCCTGCAGGCGGTGTATTTCTGGCAAACGCGTCCGCAGCAGCTTGCGAAAGCAAAGGGACTGATCGAGCAGGCGATCGCCACCGATCCAACGTACGCGCGGCCGTACGTTTTGCTCGCTCAATATCATGCGATGTTTGGAATGTTCAGCCAGACCATTCCCCCGATGCAGTTCTATCCAAAAGCGAAAGAGCTTGCGCTCCAGGCAATTCAGTTGGAGCAGAACGGCAATGACAACGTTGCGCTCTCTGCCGCGCACGGTGTGTTAGCGATGACCAAGCTGCACCACGAATGGGATTGGCAAGGAGCCGAGCAAGAGTTCAAAAAAGCGATCGAGCTGAATCCAAGCAGTGCCACCGGCCATCATTGGTACGCACACCTTCTACTGACGCTCGATCGGGTTGACGAATCTCTGGCCGAGAGCGAGAAAGCCGCGGATCTCGACCCGCTCAATGTGACGTGGGCTTCATGTGTCGGATGGCATTGTCTGTACGCTCGACGCTATGACCGCGCTGTTGCCCGGTCGCTCGAGGCTGTCGATATGGATCCCTCCGCCTTTTCGGCGCACTACTACCTCGGCCGCGCCTATCAGCAGAAAGGACGATTGCCCGAGGCGATCGCTTCGTTCGAACAGGCTGTGGAGCTGTCAAAAGGAGTGCCGCCGGCGATGTCCGGCCTTGCGTACGCGTACGCATCTGCTGGGCGGAAGCGCGAAGCCGAGGAGATTCTGGCGAAGCTGACGAAGCGGAGCGCAGAGCGCTACATCCCCGCGTACGACTTCGCCGTCGTTTACGCCGGACTCGGCGATAAAGAAAAAGTCTTCGAGTGGCTGGAGAAAGCCTACCTCGAGCGCTCGAGCTGGCTCGTCCACGTGAAGTGGGACGAGCGGTTTGAGCGTTACCGTTCCGATCCGCGCTTTACGCATTTGCTGCGCCGCATCGGCGTGCCGGTTTGACGTTCACTGACTCGCACTGTCACCTCACGATGGCCGATGGCGATGCCGCGCTCGCGCGCGCACGCGAACAAGGCGTTCGTGGCTTCGTGGTGCCAGGTACGAAACTCGACGACGCGCCGGAAGCCGTCGACATCGCACAGAAAAATGACGATGTGTGGGCGGCGGTGGGGTTTCATCCGCATGAGGCGAAGGATTGCGATGACGCGGCGTTCAGTGCGATTGAAAAATTCGCGAAAGCCGAGCGAGTCGTGGCAATCGGCGAAATCGGTCTCGACTACCACTACATGCATTCGCCTCGCGAGACGCAGATCGCCGTCTTCGAGCGGCATATCGATCTCGCAAAGCGGCTCAGTCTTCCGGTGATCGTTCACAATCGGGAATCGAATGATGACATGTTGCAGATTCTGAGCGGCGGAAAAGGAATTCTGCACTCGTTCACGGAATCGTATGAAGTCGCCGCGAAGCTGATCGATCGTGGCTATTTCATTTCATTCTCTGGAATCGTGACATTTCGAACGGCGGAATCGCTGCGTGATTGCGCGCGCCGGCTGCCGCACGATCGCGTGCTCATCGAGACCGATACTCCGTACCTCGCGCCGGTGCCGTTT
The DNA here is from genome assembly GCA_003223695.1 of Acidobacteriota bacterium. GTDB lineage: Bacteria > Acidobacteriota > Thermoanaerobaculia > Gp7-AA8 > Gp7-AA8 > Gp7-AA10. Next base: position 2,289 of record QHVY01000048.1, on the reverse strand, counting down.
CGCGGGCGCGACAACGAGCCCGCGTATGTGATCAAAATCGCGGAGCTGCTGGCGACGCTCTGGGGGGAGCCGCTGGAGAAAGTGGCCGAGCAGACCACCGCAAATTTCGAGCGCGTCTTCGGCGTTAGACTTCCGCGATGACAGCCCCTCACCCGGCCTTCGGCCACCCTCTCCCCGCTCCGCGGGGCGAGGGAACTTGCGCGAGATCCTTTTCCCCGCGCGCGGGGAGAAGGTGCCGCGAAGCTGAGGATGAGGGGTCGTGGTAAGCGCGCAGCCCGACTTGTCCGTCGTTTTCCCCGTCTTCAACGAAGAGGAAAACATCCCCATCCTGCTCGACGAAATCGCGGCGGCAATGCGAGGACAGCCATGGTCGTACGAGATGGTCGCGGTCGATGACGGCTCGCGCGATCGCAGTCTCGAGGTTTTGCGGCGGAGCCGAACGAACTATCCGAACCTTCGCGTGCTGACCTTCGAGAAAAACAGCGGACAGACCGCGGCCCTCGACGCGGCATGGCGCGCTGCGCGCGGCAAGTACGTCGTCTCACTCGATGCCGATCTGCAGAACGATCCGGCGGACATTCCGCCGATGATGAACCGGCAGGACACATGGACGCGCAAGATGCAGTCACGCATCGGCAACGGCGTCCGAAACTGGATCACCGGCGATCAGATCACTGACACCGGCTGCTCGCTCAAGCTCGTGAAGCGAGAAGCTGTCGATCGCCTCTCGCTCTACACCGGCATGCACCGCTTTCTGCCGACGCTCGTGCGCATGAGGGGTTACAAAGTTGTCGAGATGCCGGTCAACCATCGCGCGCGCAAATTCGGCGTCTCGAAGTACGGCGCGATGAATCGCGCAATGCGCGGACTGGTTGACTGTCTGGCGGTTCGGTGGATGTCGAAGCGAACGCTGAACTATCGGGTGAAAGAAGACGCATGACGCTCGATCGTGCCTGGCTCGCTTTCGGCCTTCTCGGACAGGTGATCTTCGGCGCGCGTTTCATCGTTCAGTGGATCGCGTCGGAAAGGAAGCGCGAGAGTCACATCCCGCTCGTTTTCTGGTATCTGTCGATCGTCGGCGGAATCATCACGACCGCTTATGCGATTCACAAACGAGACGCAGTGTTCATCATCGGACAGGGGGCAGGTCTTGTGGTGTACGTCCGCAACCTGATGCTCATCTATCGTGCTCAACGAAGAACAGCGCCGGCAACTCCTGAAGCTCGCCCGGACGTCGATTGAATCCGTCCTCGGCGGCCGCTCGCCTGCGTTGAGCGAAGGCGATTACGACGAGACGCTGCGCCGTCCGGCGGGCGCATTCGTAACCTTGCGTACGAAACAGGGCGATCTGCGCGGATGTATCGGATCGATTCGCGCAGTCGAGCCGCTGATCAAAGCTGTCGTGTCGAGCGCGGTGTCGGCGGCGTTCCGCGATCCGCGATTTTTTCCGGTTGGTGCGGAAGAGATGCGAGAGCTCGAGTTGGAGATTTCGGTGATGGGACCAATCGAGCCTGTCCGAAATGTCGAAGAAATCGAAGTCGGCCGTGACGGTCTGATCATCAGCCGAGGCCGCTTTGCCGGTCTGCTATTGCCGCAGGTGGCGACAGAATATGGATGGGACCGCGAGACTTTTCTCGACCAGACGTGCGTCAAAGCCGGCCTTGCGCCTGGCTCGTGGCGCTCAGGCGAAGCGCGGATCGAAAAGTTCTCGGCCGAAGTCTTCGGCGAATAATGGGGTCGCAGCTTTCCTTGTGATTTTTCTACTTTATGTAGAAGATGCTGGTTCTGTCTCTCGAGGATAATGCCGGCCATACGCCTGGCGGTCCGTACCGACATCAGGATTTGCGACCCGGCTACAGGCATTCGGCGAAGCGGACTCTACATTACGTACAAAAATCACAAGGAAAGCTACGACCCCATCATATTTAGCAAGGATGAGCTTGCAAAAACGGGCATAACTGCCCGTAGGATGGCGTTTTGATTCGCACTCGTGACAAATACGCTGTTATTTGCAGCGAAATAACTAAGGAAAAATGAAGAAAACATCCCTCATTGATTCTGTGTCCCTTCGCACTGCAAAGCTGCGCCGGAGAACCGAAACTCATCGCATGTTGCGTATTTTAGGTGGTCGTTTCATGGCGACGCTGGCTCTCGGGACCGCGCTGTCGATCGGCGGGGCTTCCGAGGCGTTGCAGCATGTCCATTTTCTGGTGCAGAAGGACCTTGATGCCGTTCGTGTCGTGAAAATCGACGACGGTCACGCGCACGTCGTCGCGAAACTCAGCGACG
>QHVY01000047.1 GCA_003223695.1 Acidobacteriota bacterium | reverse complement strand
CTTCGACCGGAGCCGCAGCTGCGGCAGCGCCAGCGCCAGCCGTGGCCATCGGCATCGCGGCAGCGGCTGCGGAAACGCCGAATCGGGTCTCGAGCGCCTTGACCAAATTGGCCAGGTCGAGCACCGACATCGACTCGATCTGCTTCACAAAATCTTCCGTTGAAATCGCCATTTCTTCCTCCAATATTTTTGAACGGCCGGCTAAGAGCCGGCCACCACACCTTTTTGTTTTCCAATCTGATCAATGACTACTGCGAGATTGCGGATGTTGGCCTGCAGCACCGTCGCCAGTCCGCGGATCGGCGACTGCAGAACGTAAAGCAGCTTGGCAACGATCTCTTCGCGCGACGGCAGATTGGCGATCGTCTGAATCTGCTCGGCCGGCACGACCTGGCCGTTGAGCATCGCGCCCTTGAAGCGGACCGCGGGGACGTCTTTCGCGAACTTCGTTAGCGCTTTCGCCAGGACGACTGCGTCGGTGGCGTTGAACGCGATTGCCGTCGGGCCGTTGAACTGTTCGCGCATCGCCACGATCGGCGAATCCTTCAGCGCGATCAGCGCGAGCGTGTTCTTCACCACGAGGTATCCCGAGTGCGTGTCGCGAACCTGCTTGCGCAGCTCGGTGACCTGCGGGACGGTGATGCCTTTGAAGTCGATCAGAAACGCGTTCGAAGCGTTGCCGATCTCCTGGGTAAGCTCCGAGATTTCCTGAGACTTCTGTTCTTTCGTCTTCATCTCACTCCCTCTCCGCCTTTACCTCGGCGATCGCCGTGTCGAGCGCAATCGACGGGCTCATCGTCGATGAGATGTAGATGCTCTTGACGTACTTCCCTTTCGCCGCGGCCGGCTTCGCTTTGCGCACGGCATTGATGATTGCCGAGGCGTTGTCGCGAAGCTGATCAGCGGAGAACTGGATCTTGCCGACAGGAACGTGAATGATCGACGTCTTGTCGACGCGGAACTCCACTTTGCCGGCCTTGATCTCCTGAATCGCTTTCGCGACGTCGAAAGTCACCGTGCCGGTCTTCGGATTGGGCATCAGCCCGCGAGGACCGAGGACCTTTCCGAGCTTTCCGACGGAACGCATCATGTCGGGAGTGGCGATCACTGCGTCGAAGTCGATCCAGCCTTCCTGGATCTTCGCCACCATGTCGTCGCCGCCGACCATGTCGGCACCCGCTTCCTGCGCTTCCTTCTGTTTTTCGCCGGCGGCGATCACCAGCACGCGCTTCGACTGTCCGGTTCCGTGCGGGAGCACGGTCGTTCCGCGGACCATCTGATCGGCGTGTTTCGGATCGACTCCAAGAAGCATCGACAGCTCGACCGTCTCATTGAACTTGGCGTAGGCGATCTCCTTGAGGAGTCGCATCGCTTCATCCAATTGATAGGGTCGCCGCTCGACCTTCTCGGCCGCCGCACGATATTTCTTGCCGTGTTGGGCCATCTGTTTTCCTCCGTAGTGTTAGCGGCGGTCGCCCGCCTCCTACCGTTGTTCGTTCTTTGTTCTGAGTTCTTCGAACACCGAGCAACGAAGAACGAAGAACCTATACGACTTCGATCCCCATGGATCGAGCAGTACCTTCCACCGTTTTGATCGCTGCTTCCAACGACGCCGCATTCAGATCCGGCATCTTCGTCTTGGCGATTTCCTCGACCTGCTTCTTTGTCACTTTGCCGACTTTGTTCTTGTTCGGCACGCCCGAGCCCTTTTGAATTCCGGCGGCCCTCAACAGCAACACCGCCGCGGGCGGAGTCTTTGTCACAAAGGTGAACGAGCGATCGGAGAAGACTGTAATCACCACCGGAATGATCAGTCCCTGCTGCCCCTGCGTGCGCGCGTTGAACGTCTTGCAGAATTCCATGATGTTCACGCCGTGCTGGCCGAGCGCGGGGCCGACCGGGGGGGCGGGAGTCGCCTGGCCGGCGGGAATCTGCAGTTTGATGTAGCCGGTAACCTTTTTTGCCATGTTTGTTTCCTAAGAACGATGAATGTTGAATGTTTAATGTTGAATGTTAAATGTGACTAAATACATTCAACATTTAACATTTAACATTCCTCGTCATCTCTTTGGCCCAGCCGGTGTGGGCTCCTCCGTCGCGTCATATCTCGTCACTTGCAAGAAATCCAATTCAACAGGCGTGGACCGCCCGAAGATGGTGACCATCACCTTTAATGTGTTGCGATCGAGATTGACATCTTCGACAACGCCGGTGAAGTTGGTGAAGGGACCATCGATGATGCGCACGTGCTCGCCGTGTTCGTAAACGTGTTTGGGCTTCGGCTTCTCTTTCGTCGTGACCACTTGCGTCAGGATCTGATCGACTTCCTGCTGCGTGAGCGGAGTCGGTTTCTTGCCGGTGCCGACGAAGCCGGTGACCTTCGGCGTGTTTTTCACCAGGTGCCAGGCGTCGTCGGACATTTCCATCTCGACGAGGATGTAACCGGGGAAGAACTTGCGCTGCACTTCGCGCTTCTTGCCCGACTTCATTTCGACCAAGGTCTCGGTAGGGATTTTGATCTCGCCGAATTTCTCGCGCATGCCGAGGGCGTCGATGCGTTGCTGGAGGTTCTCCTTCACCCGCTCCCAAACTTGCTGAAGAGGATTTCAATCCCCTTGTAGAAGACCACATCACAGCCCCAGAGATAGACGGCGAAAACGACCGTGGCCACGAGGACGACGACTGTAGTGCCGACCACTTCGTTGCGGCTCGGCCAGGTGACCTTCTTCATCTCCGAGAGTACGTCGCGATATCCCTCGCGGACGGCGGTCACCCACTCTTTGGGCTTGTTGATGATTTCAGTTGCTGTCTGTTCCATCAGTGTCTGTCCTGGCAGGCCAAGAGGGGCTCGAACCCCCAACCTGCGGTTTTGGAGACCGCTGCTCTACCAATTGAGCTATTGGCCTGAATACACCGCAAAAGGCTGTGAAAGCATGGGTTGTCCGAGTTATTCCCTCAAGTTGCGTTGGCCGTTCGCCGTTGGCTGTTGGCCGAGGGCCGCCGGGACGGCAAACGGTGTACGGCCAACGGCCAACTATTTCACCTCGCGGTGCACCGTGTGCTTGCGATCGTGGCGACAGAACTTCTTCAGCTCGAGCTTCTCCGTCGTCGTCTTCTTGTTCTTGGTCGTCGAGTAATTCCGACGTTTGCACTCGGTACATTGGAGCGTGATGATTTCTCTTCCTGCGCGTGCCATTGCGATCTCCGCGAATTGTTATGTCACTTAGCTGGAGCCCTCGACGAGATTTGAACTCGTGACCCCGTCCTTACCAAGGACGTGCTCTACCCCTGAGCTACGAGGGCGATTCGTTCGCCGTTGACCGTTCGCCGTTGGCCGAAAAACATCGGCGAACGGCCAACAGCCAAGGGCCAACGAACTGGAGCGGGAGACGGGATTCGAACCCGCGACCAACAGCTTGGAAGGCTGTGACTCTACCAACTGAGTTACTCCCGCCCTCCCACCCAACCAGCGGGTGGCGTTTAGCGGGTGGCGGGTAGGCCCACTCGCCACCCGCTACCCGCCAAAAGCCAACATGGTGGAGAGAGAAGGATTCGAACCTTCGTAGGGCAAGGCCCGGCAGATTTACAGTCTGCTGCTTTTGACCGCTCAGCCATCTCTCCCAACTCAGGACTGAGTGTGGAGCTGGCGGCCGGACTCGAACCGGCGACCTGCTGATTACAAATCAGCTGCTCTACCAACTGAGCTATGCCAGCAAAATTTCAATTTTTCAAAGACACGATGAGCCGCGATCGAGCAAACAGAGAACTAGCTTCGACGGCGCGGCCGAGGAATTGCGGGTTATAGCAGAATTGCCAAACGGGAGGCAAGCAGTCACTATTCCGCTGACTTGCGCGAATCGAAGGCGCTCGCCGCACTCATCGCCGTCATCACCATACTCTTCATCGACGTCCTCTTCTTCGGCAACAATTTTTATGCGCGCGACGTGGCTCTGCAGTACTACCCCATCCGCCGCGTCCTGCACGACATCGTCGCCTCCGGACACTTCCCATTGTGGAATCCGCGCATCTCCGCCGGCCAGCCTCTAGCCGCCAACCCGGCGTATCAAACCTTCTATCCATTCCAATGGACCATCTTCCTGCCGGACTTCGACCTCGGTTTTCGTCTGGCGATCATCCTTCATTTCTATCTGGCGGCGATCGGAACCTACCTGCTGTTGAGGTCGCTGGGGACGCGCATCCCCGCTGCCCTTTTCGGCGCGATCACTTTCGTCCTCGGCGGAACTTTTCTGTCGCTGACGAACCTGCTTCCGTTCCTATTTTCGGCGGCATGGCTGCCATGGATTGGATTCTTCTGGCGCCGCTCCAACTTCCCGCTCACTGCCCTCTCCCTCGGAATGCTTCTGCTCGCCGGCGATCAGACGATGATCCTCCAGGCGGGCGCCCTCCTTTGCGCCTACGCGCTGTATCGCGGCAACTTAAAGCGAGCTCTCGCGGCGATCGCGCTGGCGATCCTGGTCGGAGCGGTTCAGCTCATCCCGGCGCTCGATCTCCAGCGCGATTCGGTGCGGTCGCAACCGATCCCCTACCAAGTCGCGTCGAGCTGGAGCCTCGGCCCGCAGCGTCCGCTCGAGATCCTCTTTCCAAACATCGACTCGTGGTATTCGTCGACCCTGACTCTGATCTGGTCGCGAAGATCGCATCCCGAGTTTCCGCTGCCTCTCATCCTCAATTACTACCCGGGATTGCTCGCGGGCGTCCTGATTCTCGCCGGCTTCATCGCGCGCGCCCGCGGCTGGACCTTCGCCGCGAGCTGGGCAGCGTTCAGTTTTCTCCTCGCGTTAGGCCGGTTCGGTCCGCTTTTTCCGATTCTCTACAAACTCGGCGTCCGCTCGATTCGCTATCCGGAAAAATTCTTCGTCTCCGCCGTTTTCGTCTTGACCATCTTCGCAGCACTGGTATTCGACGATCTCGATCGCGTGCGCCGGATCGTGCTCGTCATTTGCGGAGGCGTGACGATTGTTTCGATTCTGATGTGGGCCCTCACGCGGCCAGCCCTCTTCAGCGCGTTGTGGGGTGAATCGAATGCGCTTTTCATCACAGCCTCTCGCCGGGGATGGATCTTATCCGCCGTGATGAGCGCAGTCCTGCTCGCGCTCGTGTTCATCGGCAATCGCGCCCTCTTCGCCCTCTTCATCCTCATCGACCTCGGCATCCGCATCGGCGGTCTCGCGCCACGAATGGAACACGAGTATTACGATCCGCCGCCAATCGCGCGTTCATTGCGACCGGGGACGCGCATCTACAACGACGCGGTTTGGACGCGCGAACACGTCTCCTTGCCAATCGCGCCGTTGCGCGCGCGTTTGTGGGCGCTGCGAAACGGCATGCTTCCTCGCATGGAAGAGATTTGGGGATTCGAAGGAATCTTCGAGGGCGATTACGACCTCACGAATCTGCTGCCGACGGCCGACCTGACGCGCACATTCCGCTCGGCGCCACCAGAACAAAGAGCGGCGATGCTGGCGATGGCCGGCGTGACCGAAGTGGCTTTCTTGTACCCGCGTGATCCGGCAGCGTTCAGCGATGCACGCGAATACAGCTACGTGCGGTTCCAACCCTTTCCTGGAAACAGCCGCTACGGGTTCGCCGGAAAGATCGTGCGTGTCAGCGAACAACCGAATGCGATCGACCTCGATGTGGAGAGCGGTAACGAAACGACGTTGATCATCGCCATCACGCGCCACAAATATTGGAAGGCGATGATCGACGGAACGCCGGCGGCGATTCATCCGGCGAATATCGCGTTTCAGGCCATCGACGTTCCGCGCGGCCGTCATCACGTCGCGCTGCGCTATCGCAATCCGCTGGTCATCATCTTTGGCGTCGTGTCACTCGTTACTGTCCTTAGTCTGCTGACGGCGCACTTCGTAGCAGAGCACCGCCGCCGCGGTGGCGACATTGAGCGAGTCGACGCGGCCTGACATCGGAATCGTGACGGTGCGATCGCAATGCTCGAGCACATTCCGGCGGATGCCTTTGCCTTCGCTGCCGAGGACGAGGGCCACTTTGCCGGTGAAATCGATGGCTTCCGGCGGATCGCCTTTCGCCGCCCCGCCGTAAATCCAATAGCCGCGTTCTTTGAGCGACTCGATCGTGCGCGCGAGGTTTGTCACCTGCGCCACCGGCACCCACTCCGACGCGCCAGCGGATGCTTTCACCGCAGCCGGTGTTAGGCCGACGCTCTCGTGCTGCGGAATCACCACGACGTTCACGCCGAAGCCCTCGGCAACGCGAAGAATCGCGCCGAAGTTCTGCGGATCGGTGACACCGTCGAGGATCAGAACGAACTTCGTGTCTTCGCGCGCGATGATCTCCTCGAAGTCGGCATACGACGCCTCGGAGACATCGGCAACGACTCCGTTGTGCACGCCCCGGCCGGCGAGTCGGTCGATCTGATCGGCTGACAAAACGCGGACAGGCAGTCCTGCTTTTTTCGCCGCATCGAACACGCGGTTTGTATGCGCACCCTTGGCCACAGCGATGTAATGAATCCGTTGGGGGTGCGAACGGATCGCCTCGAGTACCGGATTCATGCCGAAGATGATCATTGTCAGTTAACAGTTAACGGTTAACTGTTAGCCAATTCTCGCGCAAGTCGAGATGGCAATAACGGTCCTTCGTAAATGAATCCGGTATAGACCTGCACGAGATTTGCGCCGGCATCGAGCTTGGCTTTTGCATCCGCTGCAGAAAACACTCCCCCGACGCCGATCAGCGGGTAGTCAGGCCCGACGCGCGCACGCACCTCGCGTAGAATTTCGGTCGAGCGCGCGAACAGCGGCTTGCCCGAGAGTCCGCCGCCGCTGGTGATCGTCGTGTTCGTGCAGACCATTCCATCCGCGAGCCGCGAGCACACATCGCAGATTTCCGAGAGCAACGGCGAATCGAGATCGGGCGCGATTTTCACGAGGATCGGCCGCGAGAACGGCATGCCCTCGCGCATCGCGCGCACGAGCTCGAGAACTTTGATCAGATGTTCCGGCCGCTGCAGCTCGCGCAGCCCAGGAGTGTTCGGTGAGGAGAGATTGAGAACCGCGCCGTCCGCCCACCGCCCCACGCGCAGATAACACTGCGCGTACGCGTTCGGCGCGTCATCCAGCGGCACATCGCGATTCTTTCCGATGTTCACGAATACCGGAACGCGCCTGTCAAAGCGCTGCAGGCGCTCGGCGACCGCGTCCGCACCGTCGTTGTTGAATCCGAGGCGATTGATGAGCGCGCGCTGCTGGGGATCGCGAAACAAACGCGGCTTCGGATTGCCCGGCTGCGCGTGCAGCGTCACAGTCCCTACTTCGAGAAATCCGAATCCGAGCGCGGCGAGAAAAGGCATGAGCAGCGCGTTCTTGTCGAAACCGGCGGCGATGCCGATCGGCGTCGAAAATGTGATTCCCCAAAGTTGACGGAAATCGCGGCGAGGACGACAGACGCGCCTGATCAGCGACAGCGCGATCGGAATTTCCTGAAGCCGCGCCATTTGCGCAGCGGTGAACTCGTGCGCCGACTCCGCATCGAGCTGAAACAGCAGACTGCGAATCAGCGAATACATCGCTCCACGCGCTCGAGGGGCGAGAGAACATTCGGATCGACTTCGCTCGCGTGCTGCAACAACGGAATCGCGCGCACGAGCTCCGGACCGTGATCCATGCCAGTGATCATCAGCCGCAGCGGCTGGAAGAGTACCTTCCCTTTGAGGCCAGTGGTGTTTTTCAAACGCTCAGTCATCGCCTTCACGTCTTCCGCACCATGCATCCGCAGTCGGAGCGCTTCGCGAAACTGCGTGAGGCGGTGCACACTCGTCTTCACGACGTCGATTCCTTCCGTCAGCCACGGAACGTCGAAGAAGCGTGCCACGAGCGGCCGCAACTCCTCCGTGCTCATCGCGTGAATGTACTGACCGTTCATCCACTCGAACTTCTGCGGATCGAATACCGCTGCGGCAGGATTCAAGCGATCGAGGGAGAAGTGCTCGATCGCGTACTCACGCGAGAAAATGTCGCGGCCGTCGGGCGCGGACCATCCCAACAAGGTCAAGTAGTTGACCATTGCATCGGGGAGAAACCCCTCATCGGCGTACGCCGAAACCGATGTCGCTCCGTGGCGCTTCGACAATTTCGTCCGGTCCTGGCCAAGGATGAGGGAGACGTGGGCGAATTCGGGGACAGTCCAGCCGAGCGCGCGATAGATCAGCACCTGCCGATGCGTATTCGTCAAATGCTCCTCGGCCCGAATCACGTGCGTGATGCCCATGTCATGATCGTCGACGACCACGGAGAAGTTGTACGTCGGCAGGCCATCGGAGCGCATCAAAATGAAATCGCCGAGCGACTCCTTCTTCCAGGTCACTTCGCCGCGAATCTGATCGTTGATCGTCACGTCGCCGTCATCGGGAACATGAAATCGGATCGCGTGTGGTCCATCGTCGTCGCGGCGGTTGTACCAATGCGTCAGATCGTAGTGAGGCGGACGATCCTCCTTCTCCGCTTGCTTCCGCTTTTCTTCGAGCTCCTGCTCCGTGCAGTAGCAGCGATAGGCGACGCCCTTTTCGAGAAGTTGATCGGCGACCGCGCGATACAGCGAGGTGCGCTCCGACTGTCGGAACGGGCCTTCATCCCACTGCAGCCCTAGCCATCGAAGATCGTCGAGCACCATCTGCTCCGACTCGCGCGTGGAGCGGGC
>QHVY01000046.1 GCA_003223695.1 Acidobacteriota bacterium | reverse complement strand
AGCGGTCCGGGATTGTCGCGGCTCAACCGGCGCGTGGCGAGCGGAAAGAGGATCGCCGAAAGCACCAGCACCAGCATCGCCATGATCACGTGATCAGGGATATCCCAGGCGTAACGGTGTTGCACGCTGTGCCACAGCGCATTCACCGGCACATACAAAATCGAGCTCTCGTGTTCCATCCGCTATTCCGTGAAGCTTTTCCAGTTCGAGTACACAGCTTCACCCATGATTCCCACCACCACGATTGAGAACCCCAGCAACACACTTACGGCATTGAATCGAGCGACGAAGATTGTGACCGTTAAGGCTGCTCCGAGCAGCACGTACCGCCCCAGCGCGCGTATCGAAAACTTCCACGGGCGCAGACGCGGCGATGGCTGGAGAACCGCATTCACGATTTCCTCCAGCCAAAGGAAGTTGATCATAGTGACCACTGCACCGCAAGTCAATGCGACGAATCCTCGAAATCCGCTGCCGATCAACACCGGAATCGCGAACACGACATAGGCGCCCGCGCTGATCGCACGAATGCGCCGCAACACGGCAGCAGTGTCGTCACTCGCTTCCACCACTGTCACTCAATCCGATCCGAAAAAGATTGATGAACGCGGCGATCACGCCGAATGCAGTGAAGATCCAGGTCAGCCAGGGCGAGGTATGAAAAAGCTTGTCCATCCCCCACCCCCACAGAAATCCAAGGCCGATGGCGATCGGAAACATCCAGCCGATCGACCAGGCATCGATCAGTTGCCGGGCGTCGCGACGCTTCGATTCTTTCGCCTCGTCGTTATCGCCCGGCATTCGGAAGAATCGCCGCGCGCGCGGCGACCCATTGCGAAGATCGTGTCACCTGGTTCACCAGCGGCGCCGGTGCCACGCCGAAAATCAGCGTGACCGCGAGACAGGTCACAGCAGTAGAAGAACATCGAGACCGCCGACATGAGCACGGCGATGATGGCCAGCCAGCCGAAGCCGGCCTGAATCGCCGCCGCGAAGAGAAAGTACTTGCCGATGAAGCCCGCCGTCGGCGGAATCCCGCCGAGCGAAAGCAGAAAAATCACCATCGCGAAGGCGAAAAATGGGGCGCGTTTGTGCAAGCCGTCGAAATCGTCGACGCGCTCGCCGGCGTATTCGTGACGCCGCAGCATCAGCACCGTCGCCCAGATGCCGAGGTTCGCGAAGACGTAGACGAGCGTGTAGAGCAGCACGCCGCGAAGTCCCATCGCATTCAACGACAGGATCCCGAGAAGCACGTATCCGGCGTGACCGATTGAAGAGTACGCCAGCATCCGTTTGATGTTGTCCTGCGTGATCGCGGCGAGATTGCCGAGAACCATCGACAGTGCAGCAATGGTCGCCAGGATGTTGCTCCAGTCGAGTTGAAACTGATGAAAGCCGACATAGAAAATGCGCGCGAAGATCGCCACCGCGGCGCCTTTCGATGCGGTCGACAGAAACGCGGCGATCGGCGTCGGAGCGCCTTCGTAAACGTCGGGAGTCCACACGTGGAACGGTACGGCGGCTATCTTGAAGCAGAGTCCGGCGCCGAGAAGCATGATGCCGAACATCAGCGCGTCGTTGGTGATGATCGTCGACATGGCTCGGGCGATCGTGAGCAGATTCAGCGATCCGGTGACGCCGTAGATGAGCGAGATTCCGTAGAGCAGAATCCCGGAGCTCACCGTCCCCAGGACAAAGTACTTCATCGCCGCCTCGGTCGACTTTTCCTCGTTCTTGAAAAAGCCGGCGAGGATGTAACTAGAAAGCGACATCAGCTCCAGGCCGATGTAAATCGAGGCGAGGTGAACTCCGGAGGCCATGAACATCATGCCGGTGAGCGCAAAGGCGAGCAGCGAGTAGTACTCCCACGCCGAATATCGCGACTCGCGAAGGAAGTCGTCGGAGAGCAGCGCGATCATTCCGACAGCGGCGATGAACAGAAGCTTGAAGAAGATCGCGAAGCCGTCGAGTGCGAACATCGCCGAGTATCCGGCCGTCTGGTCCAAGCCTTCGACTTCCCACGAGCAAATGATCACGGCTCCGGCGGTGATCGCCAGAAGCGCGACCATCGCCCACTTCGCTTTGGTCTCTTTGCCGCGCCAGCCGATCACCGGCGCGATCAGCAGCAGCGACGCTCCGATCGCGAGGATGATCTCCGGGATCATGAAAATGGTATCGGTTCCGGTCACTTCGTCGCCTCAACGGTTGCCACTGTGGTCGGCGGCGGCACAGGCATCTGCTGCAAATCAAAATAGCCGGGATCGACTTTGCGGACGATGTAATCGACAGGTTTGTCGATCATGTCGAAGAGCGGCTTCGGATAGATGCCGATCCACACCATGCACGCAACGAGCGCCACGCCGAGGGCGAGCTCGCGGCGATTGAGGTCGCGAACTTTTTGATTCGCCGGGTTGTCGAGCGGACCCCAGAACACGCGCTGATAGAGCCACAACAAATACGCGGCGCCGAGAACGATGCCAAGGCCGGCGGACGCCGCCCACCAGATGCTGCGATTCGCGACGCCGAGAAGAATCGTGAACTCGCCGATGAAACCGTTGAGCGCCGGCAACCCCATCGACGACAGCGCGGCGATGAGAAAGATAGTCGCGTACATCGGCATCTGCTTCGCCAGCCCGCCGTAGTCGGCGATCATGCGGCTGTGCCTTCGCTCGTAGATGATGCCCACGAGCAGGAAGAGCGCGCCGGTCGAGATGCCGTGGTTGATCATCTGAATCACGCTGCCCTTGATGCCCATCGGATTCAGCGCAAACATCCCCAGCATCACGAATCCGAGGTGCGAGACGGACGAGTAAGCGATGAGCTTCTTCATGTCCTTCTGCACCAGCGTCACGAGCGCGCCGTAGATGATGCCGATGATCGAAAGGCCGATGATGAAGGGCAGCCATTTCTTCGTCGCCTGAGGAAGCATGGGAAGCGCAACGCGTACAAAGCCGTACGTTCCCATCTTCAGGAGGACCGCCGCGAGAATAATCGACCCTGCCGTTGGCGCCTCGGTGTGTGCGTCCGGTAGCCAGGTATGAAACGGGAACATCGGCACCTTGATCGCAAAACCGAAGAAGAAGCCGGCGAAGATCCACATCTGCAAACCGACCGGAATCAGGTGGCCGATGTTGTGATACTGCAGCATCGAAAACGTGTAGCCGTTCCCCAGTCCGATGATGTGCAGGAACGGGATGCCGCCATCGTTGAAGAAATAGAGGGCCAGAATCGACAGGAGCATCAGCACCGAGCCGGCGAGCGTGTACAGAAAGAATTTGATCGCTGCGTAGAGCTTTCGCGGGCCGCCCCAGATGCCGATGATGAAGTACATCGGCACGAGCATGACTTCCCAGAAGACGTAGAAGAGGAAGAAGTCGAGCGCGCAGAACGTGCCGATCATGCCGGTCTGCAGCAGAAGAAGCAGAACGTAATACTCCTTCTGCCGATGATCGATCGCGCTGAACGATGACCAGATCGCGATGAGACCCATGAACGTCGTCAGTAGGATGAGCAGCAGAGCGATGCCGTCGATGCCGAAGTCGTACTTCACGCCGAGCGACGGAATCCAGTCGCGCGTCCATCGGAATTGAAAAATCGCATCGCCGGAAGCGGTCGGATCGAAGCGCCGGCAGCGAAGAACGTCGCGCCATACCGGATATTTTTTGGATCGTCGAAGAAAAAAAGGATCCACAGCGCGCCCAGAAGCGGCACGTAGGTGACTACGTTCAGAATGCCGATATCCATCCGGTCGTTCTCCCTTTAAATCATGCCGTAGGGCACGCTTGCGGCGTGCCGAACCCCCTGCGGGAATTCGGCACGGCGCAGCCGTGCCCTACACGTTATTGTCCTCATGGCTTCAGAAACAGATAGACGGCGGCGATCAATACGATCCCGCCGCCCATCACCAATGCGTAGTTCTGCACAAAACCCGTCTGCATCTTCCGAAACATGCGCGAGCTCGCGCCCGCGCTGTACGCGAGGCCGTTCACCGCGCCGTCGACAATGAATTGATCGAAGAGTGATGAGCCGTAGCCGAGCAGAAACACGGTGACATGGCGCGTCAGATTTACCAGGCCGTCGATGATGTTCGCGTCGAACCAGGACAAAGCACGGCTGAACACGACCGTGCCGCGCACGAACGTCGCGTTGTAGAACTCGTCGACGTAATACTTGTTCGTGAGCAGGCCGTGGATCGGCGCGAATCGCGTGGCCAGGCGGTTCGGGATCGAGAAGGTCTCATCGCGCTTATAAAAACGGAAGGCGATGAAGATTCCGATCACCGCGATCGTGACCGAGGTGGCCATCAGCGCAATCTCCAGACCGATCGACGCTTCGTGGAAGTGGAATTCGTGTCCGCCGAGGGGCAGCAGCACCGGCTCGAGCCAGCGTTGAAACGGAGTGGGAAGCGACCCGCCTAACGCAGCCGGCCATCCGATCCACCCACCAAAAATGGACAATACTGCGAGAATCATCAAGACGCCGGTCATCGCGAGCGGCGACTCATGCGGCGCGTGCACGTCGGCATGATGTCCGTGACCTTTGTCGAGATCGACATCGCCTTCGTCGAGGTGCGTGCGATCGGGAATCAGGCTATGCCCGCCATGCTCGGGTTCCGAGGTTTCGATGCCCTCGACGCGCGCGCCGCGATACGAGCCGGAGAACGTCATGAAGTAAAGACGGAACATGTAGAACGCTGTTAGGCCGGCGCCGGCTGCACCGACGAACCAGATCGCCGGACCAAATTTCGGAAAGCCCCAGGCGCCGGAGAGGATCTCATCCTTTGAATAGAAACCGGCGAACATCGGGATGCCGGCGATTGCCAGACAGGCGACGAGCATCGTCCACCGCGTCTGCGGCATGTACTTTCGCAGCCCGCCCATCTTGCGCAGGTCCTGCTCGCCGCCACAGCCGTGAATCACCGATCCGGCGCCGAGGAAGAGGCAAGCTTTGAAGAACGCGTGGGTCATCAGATGGAAGATCGCCGCGGTGAACGCGCCGACACCCGCGCCGAGAAACATGTAGCCGAGCTGCGAGACCGTGGAGTACGCGAGGACTTTCTTGATGTCGTTCTGTGCGAGGCCGATCGTCGCTGCAAAAATCGCCGTCGCAGCGCCAACGAGCGCCACAACCATCATCGCCACCGGCGAGAGTCGGAACAGCACGTTCGAGCGGACCACCATGTACACGCCAGCCGTGACCATCGTTGCCGCGTGAATGAGCGCGGACACCGGCGTAGGGCCGGCCATCGCGTCCGGCAGCCATACGTACAGCGGAAGCTGCGCGGACTTGCCGCACGCGCCGACGAAGAGCAACAGACAGATTGCCGTCGCGACGCCCGAGTAATGCAGCGGATTCGCGCTCGCCAGCGCGAACACTCTGCCGTAACTCGCTGTGCCGAATGTGTTGAAGATCAGAAAGATGCCGAGGATGAAGCCGAAGTCGCCGATGCGGTTGACGATGAATGCTTTCTTGCCCGCGTCGGCGGCGAAGTTCTTCTCATAGTAGAAACCGATGAGCAGGTACGAGCAGAGCCCCACGCCCTCCCACCCGACAAACATGACGATGTAATTCGCGCCGAGCACGAGTAACAGCATCATGAACATGAAGAGATTGAGATACGTGAAGAAGCGCGTGTAGCCGGTCTCGTGCGCCATGTAGCCCGTCGCGTAGACGTGGATCAGAAATCCGATCCACGTAACGACCAGCATCATCGTGATCGAGAGCGGATCGATGCGCAGCGCAAAATCGGTACCGAAATTCGAGAGGAATCCGCCCGTCACATGACCGATTCCCGCAGGGATCCAGGTGAAGTACGAATGCTCCCACGGCTGCTGATACGAGATCGCCACCCACGCTGCGAAGACCGCAGACAAACCGGTCGACGCGATCGCGAGGAAATTCGTGACCGCGCGGTTTTTCGGCTGCAGCGGCTTCGCAAACGCGCGCACGCCGTTGACGAGCGCGCCAAACAGGGGAAGCAGGGCGATGAGCAGCAAAATTGAATTCATTTTTCCGTTCGCCGTTCGCCGTTCGCCGTTCGCCGTTCCCTTCGGCCAACGGCCAACGGCCAACGGCTAACCATTTAGTTCCCTCGCCTCGTCCACGTTCACGGTGCTCTTCAATCGGTACAACTGAATGATGATCGCCAGGCCAACGGCCGCCTCGCCTGCCGCCACGGTGATCACGAAAATCGTGAACACCTGACCGTCGAGCGATGACAAGTTGTACGAGAAGGCGACGAGATTCACGTTGACGGCGTTGAGCATCAGCTCGATCGCCATCAGCACCGTGATCATGTTTCGGCGAATGATCACGCCGATCAGACCGACGGCGAACAGAGTGCCGGAGAGCATGAGATAGGCTTCAGTGCTAGGCACTCATGGCCTCCTTGACCTCTTTCTCCGTCTCCACCTTTTCCAGAATGAAGTCGGGCGCCGTCTCCTCCTCGAGCGCCGACAACTCGCGCTTGCCGATGACGATCGCGCCGATCATCGCCACGAGCAGGAAAATCGAAGCGACTTCGAAGGGCACGAGGTAGTCGCGATAGAGCGCCATTCCCACCGCCTCCGAATTGCCCACCACCGTGGCGCGGCGAATGAGTTTCCCGTGACGATGAAAAGTTCTGTACGTCGTCCGCAGCGCCTGCTCGTTGTTCACCGGATCGTGATACACGCCCGGCCGAATGACGGTCGCGAAAAGAACGAAAACCGCCGCGCCTACCAGGAAGCCGCCCTTCGCAAAACGTGACAGCACGCGCTCATCCGGCAGATGCCGCACGTTGATGAGCATCACGACGAAGAGGAAGAGCACCATGATCCCGCCGGCGTAGACGAGCACCTGCACGGCAGCGACGAACTCCGCAGATTTCATGACAAAGAGCACAGCAACACAGAGAAACGTCAGCAGCAGAAAGAGCGCGGAATGCACCGGATTGCGCATTCCGATCACGAGAATTGACGACGCAACGGCGATGGTGCCGATCGTGAAAAAAACGATCAGCGCTGGCGTCATCGTGTCACCCCGACCCTGAGCGCTAGCGAAGGGAAGGAGCCTGGGGGAGCGGGCGGAGCGATGATGTGACCACAGGCGTCGCGCCCCCCGGCCGCCCAGGTCCCTCCCCTTCGCTGACGCTCAGGGTCGGGATGACAACGCTTAACGATCACTCCGCCCCTCCGGTAATCAGCGGCCTCGGTTCCTCCTCGGGCAATCCCGGGAACTCAGGGCGGTGCTCCCAATACTCGAGCTCCTGCATATTGAAGTAGAGATCATTGCGATCGTATGTCGCGAGCTCGTATGTCTTTGTCGTCAGCCAGATCGATTTCGGCTTCGTCGGGCAGGCCTCTTCGCACAGCGAGCAGAACATGCAGCGCTTCACGTCGATGTCGTAGCGGTCGAGCACCTTCAGCTTCTTCATTTTTCCATCGACTTCGCGTTGTTCGTCGTGAACGTCGATGTAGATGATGTCGATCGGACAGGCCACCGCGCACAGCTTGCACGCGATGCAGCGGTCGAAGGAGAAGCGGAACATGCCTCGAAAACGATTCGCCGGATCGAGCCGCTCTTCCGGATAGCGGATGGTCACCTTCGGCTTGAAGAGCTCGCGCAGAGTGGTCTTCAGCCCCTCGAATATGTCGAGCAGCAGAAATCGATCGCTCCACTTAGACGGCGGATACTCGACTTGCATGCACCCTCTTCGGTTTCATGTAGTAAATGACCGCGCCGATGGCCACGACGCCGATCCAGTACATCAGGCGCTCCTGCCCCGCCAGAATGAAGATCGCCGTAACGAAGATGTTTCCCAGCGCGAGCGGAATCATCCACTTCCAGCCGAGATCCATCAACTGATCGAAGCGGAAGCGGGGAAACGTCGCCCGGAACCAGATGTACACCATCATGAAGGCCATGACCTTCACGAAGAAAATGGCGGTGCCGATCAAGCCTCCAAGCATCCCCCAGTGCCGCAGCACGCTCGAAGTCAGACCGTAGCCGAACATGGCTAGCGTCCAGCCGCCGAAAAACAGCAGCACCATCAGGCAGCAGTTGACCAGCATTGCTGAATATTCGGCGAGCATGAAGAACGCGAACTTCATCGCCGAGTACTCGGTCTGATACCCCGCCACGAGCTCCGACTCCGCCTCCGGCAGGTCGAACGGCGTGCGGTTGTTCTCCGCGTTCATGGCCACGAAGAAGATGAAGCAGGCCACGATTTGAGGAATGAAATTCCACGCGTTGACCGCTTGGTAGTCGACGATTTTCACCAGATCGAGGCTGCCGACGATCATCAGCACGCCGACGATCGACAGCCCGAACGGGACTTCATACGACACCATTTGCGCTGCTGAGCGCAGTCCGCCCATTAGCGAATACTTGTTATTCGACGCCCAGCCGCCGAGGATGATGCCGTAGACGCCGGTCGAGGTGAGCGCGAGAACCAGGATCAACGCGACGTTCACACGTGCCGCGACGAATGTTCCCGACGGCCCAAACGGAATCAGGCAGTAGATGATGAACGTCGGCAGAAGCGGCAGCATGGGGCCGAGGTAGTAG
>QHVY01000045.1 GCA_003223695.1 Acidobacteriota bacterium | reverse complement strand
CAAAAAGAGCGCTTCGCGATCATCCTTCGCGACATTGACGAGCTGCCGACCGATGAAGTGGCTGCGATCCTCGGCAGCAGCCCGGCGACGGTGCGAGTTCAAATCAGGAAGGCGCGTTCGCGGATTCGTAAGTTCATGGAGAGCGGGCGATGAAAGAATTCCGTGGACCACTTCCGCTCGACGATCGCGATTTCGCGGACGTGCGCCGCCGCGTTCTGTCGAAGATCGAACGGCGGCCAAGCGCGCCGCTCCTGCTTCGATTCGCGGTCGCCGCGGCAGTCGTCGCTCTGATCATCGTGCTTCTGCCACATCCAAAGACGACGAACAGACCACTCGTCGTTGTTCATCACAAACCCGCACTGGTCGTACGGCCCGCTATCGCGCACGTAGAGCCGGCTCTCAGCCGGCTCGCGCCGGCTAAGAACCGGCGCCAC
Source organism: Acidobacteriota bacterium (assembly GCA_003223695.1). Taxonomy (GTDB): domain Bacteria; phylum Acidobacteriota; class Thermoanaerobaculia; order Gp7-AA8; family Gp7-AA8; genus Gp7-AA10. Next base: position 7,260 of record QHVY01000045.1, on the reverse strand, counting down.
GTCAGGCCCGAGCGTATCGCATCGACCGGCGCGCCGCCGCCCGACACCGAAATCACAATGAATATCGAAACTGCTGATCCCAACGTGCGAATCATTTGGATCACCCGATAGGAGAGAACCATGAAGCGCCTAACAACACTGATTACGATTCTGCTCTTCACCACCGCTGCTTTCGCGCAGCAGAAATTCCAGACGAAGATGATCGAAGTGCACAACCGAAGTCCGCATGACATCTACGTGGCGGTCCGGACGCTTGGCAGCGGCGCACAAGGAGCCGATCTGAATTTCAACAATGAAACGCAGACCATTACTGTGCGCGATTTTCCGGAGAACATCGCCGCGATTGAAGAGGCCATCGCGAGACTCGATAAGCCGGCGCCACCCGCACCCGCCGTGGAGATGAAGATCTCGCTTCTGATCGGATCGAAGGCTCCGCTGCCCGGTCCGGCTGTGCCCGACGACCTCGCTCCTGTGGTGAAGCAGTTGCAGTCCACGCTTCGCTATTCGCACTACGGGTTGATGGCCGCGAATATCCAACGTACGCGCGCGGGAGAGGGCATCGAAGGATCGGGCGTTGCCGAACCGACGCTCGTGGGAATGGGTCCGGTTTTCTACAACTATCGTCTGCGGAATATCCGAGTGGAGGCGGACGGCTCGTCGGTCGGCGTTGAGAAGTTCGAGTTCTCGATGCGCGTGCCAGTGAAACTGGAGAAAGGCATGCAGTATCAAAACGTGGGATTCAACACGCCGGTCTCGATCCGCGAAAATGAGAAAGTGGTGATCGGGACGACGACGATGGGTGATCGAGCGGTGATCGTCGTGCTGATTGCGAATGTGTCGCCGAAGTGAAAAACCCTTCACCACGGAGGACACAGAGAGCACAGAGGCAGTCTCTGTGGCCTCTGTGTTCTCTGTGGTGAAAAAATCAGTCTCCGTAGCGCTTCAATGCCACCTCGACGATCGACTCGATCATCTCGGTGTACGTGCGGTCGCTGCCGCGCGCGGCCATGGCGAATTCGGCTTGTGATGACAGCCACGGATTCGGATTCGCTTCGATGACGTAAATCGTGCCGTCCTTCGCAAGGCGCATGTCGATGCGGCCATAATCGCGCAGTTTCAGCGCACGATACGTGGTCTTCGCTGCGTCCTGCAGCTTTCCGACCGTCTCTTCATCAAGATCCTTCGCCAGCGCAGACTTTGTCAGGCGATATTCTTCGCTCTCGCGATCGAATTTCACTTCTCGTCCAGCAATCCTCGGCGTATCAGCGGGGAGTTTCGAGAGATCCAGCTCAATGAGCGGCAGCGCCTCGGGAGGAGCATTGCCCAGAATCGCGGCGTAGATCTCTCGCCCCTCGATGTACTCCTCAATCAGGAGCGGCACGTCCAGCTCTTCGTGCAGAGCATGAATGCGCTCCATCAGCTCCTTGACAGAATCGACGACCGAATCCTTGTTGATGCCGATCGATCCGTCTTCGGACACCGGCTTCACGATCAGCNNGTACGTAATCGACTTTGCCGCGGTGTGAGACCGCCGAGAACGGTGTGTGCAGGCCGTGGAAGCCGACGATTTTCTTCGCCAGCGCTTTGTCCTGCGCGAGCAGCAGACCTTGCGGACCAGAGCCTGTGTATTTGAGTCCGACGAGCTCCATGAAAGCCGGGATGTGCAGATCCTTCGTATCGTCGCCGCCGTAGCTTTCCACGAGATTGAAGATCAAGTCCATCTTGCTCTTGCCGAGGGCGAAGAGGGTGGCGTCGCGTCCGTCGAGCTCGATGTAAGAGGGCTCGTGGTCGAGCTTGGTCAGCGCTCCAAAAACTTCTTCGCGATCGAGTTTGGGGCGCTTCCGTTTCTTGCGCGTAGCGGTATCGTCCAGGTTTTCGCCCGGATACTCTTCACTGTCCTCGGACGATTCGTAAAGGATGCCGATCTTCATGCACGAAATTAGTGTCGTTATATTTTACGACAATTTGTTCACCACAGAGACACAGAGGACACAGAGATGCTCTCTCTGTGATCTCTGTGATCTCTGTGATCTCTGTGATCTCTGTGATCTCTGTGATCTCTGTGATCTCTGTGATCTCTGTGATCTCTGTGATCTCTGTGGTGATTCACTCCGCGGCGCGGTCCGACTGCGTCTTACGCTCGAAACGCCTCCGCGAGAAAAAATTCATCGCCAGCGTGGCGATGTAGACCGTGAGCTCGATCACTTGTTCGCTTTCCCGCGTTTTGTCGGCGACGAGTCCGAGCTCATCGACCTTCTTGGCGATCGCTTCGACAAGGCTCTTCACCAACGAACGGCGCGCGCCCGTCCAGTAGGTCACTTTGTCCGCGATCTCCCGGCGGTGCTCCTCGACGATTTCCGCCGCTTTGCGGCGGCGATCTTCGCTGACCTGCTCGGGTTGGAGAAAAATGTCGTCGAGGTCGACGTCGAGCGCGAGATCGGCGATCGCCTGTGACTCATCGCGCGTCGTCGATTTGTAAAAATCCTCGATCGTTTCTTCCATGTCTTCGACCGTGAAGTCGGTCTCGCCGAGAGGACGGATCGGAGGCTTGTCGCCGAGGTCGTGGCAGAGGCGATCGACGTAGCGCAGCTTCTTCATCGCCGGCCAGTTCTTGTACTTCTCGCGCCAGTTCGACCGCGGGGTCAGCCAGACCGCGAAGGTCTCGGCGAAATCTTCGTCGGGATGCTTTTGCGCGTACCAGCCGGCGATGTGGCGAACGTAATTTTTTGAGAACGGCACGAAGCGATAGTGATCGCGGTACGGACGCCGAAACGGTCCGAAGATCTCACGCCACTCATCGGTCTTGTACAACTCGTACGCGTAGTTGAACGCATGGCCCGATTCGTGGCGCATGTACATCATGATCTCGCGCTCGTTCTCGATGTCATTGACCGCGCTTTCAATCGCTCCGAGCCGTGGATCGGCAAGATAGAACGGGACCCCGATCACCGGCTGCTCAGACGGGCAGCCCCATTCGCTGGTCAGATAAAACGCCGGCCGAAAATGTTTCAGGCCCTTGGCGTCGAACTCTTTGAAAAGTTGCTCGACGTAGCGCTCGATCTGCGATCCCTCGAGCTTGAGCCCGAGCTGCTTGATCGGAACCGGCAGCAGGTTCTGGACGTCGCCGGGGGTCTTCTCGAAAAGCATGGGGGCGCTAGTCTAGAATCACCCACCATGAGACTGGCAAGAATCTTCTTTGCGTTCCTCGCCGTCCCCGCGTTCGGCCAATTCAGCGTCCGTTCCTTGCCGCTCCCCACCACGGGCAGTGGCGGTATCTACATGGACTACATCGCTTACGACGCTGCCACAGGCTTCGTGTGGGTGCCGGCGGGCAACACGGGGGCCGTGGACGTGGTCGACACGCGCACAGCGAAAGTGCGGCAAATTCCCGATTTTCCAACCGCCGAGGTGCAGGCCAGAAACGGGAAGCGCACGGTGGGGCCGACGTCGGTCACGATCGGCGACGGAGTCGCATACATCGGCAATCGCGCTGATTACAGAATCTGCGCGATCAACGCGCGCACGCTCGTGCCGAAGACGTGCGCCCACATCGACTCCATGCCCGACGGCTTGGCATACGTCGCTCCAACGAAAGAGGTGTGGGTGACCGCGCCGCGCGATAAATCAATCCGTATTCTCGACGCACAGACCCTCGAGCAGAAAGCGAAGCTGACATTCGAAGGCAACCCGGAAGGATTCGCTGTCGATCGCCAACGCGGCCGTTTCTACACGAATATGGAGGACAAGGACCGCACGCTGGCGATCGATCTGAAATCGCACCAGACGATCGCCACTTGGAATCCGTCATGCGGCAGCGAAGGCCCGCACGGTTTGCGCGTCGATGAGGAATCGGGATTTCTGTTCGTTGTCTGCAGCGCGCGCGCGGAAGTCCTCGATGCCGCCCACGACGGAAAAGTGCTGTCATCGATCGACACCGGCGACGGCGTCGATGACTTCGACTATTCGCCGGCGTTACACAGGATCTACGTTGGAGCGGCGCGGGCCGGCCAGCTCACGATCGCTCACGTTGATGCAAGCGGAAATCTGAAGCTCGTCGCGCAGGTGCCGACACACACGGGCGCGCGCAACGGCGTAGTCACGCGCAACGGCACGGTCTATCTTGCGCACTCCGGCACCGAGCTCAAAGATCTGGTGGTCGTGTCGCCGAAAAAGTGATCGCATTCGCGAGCGCGTCCAGACTCGCGCGCAACGCCTGCGTGAATTCCGGATCGGCGATTTTCTTGCGCATGAAAAGCGACGCGCTTTTGATGACGTTCCACTGCATCGTACCGAGCGTCTCGATGAGCGCTGCGTGCGCGTGTTCGCCGAATGTCGGCGCGGCGGTGATGATCACGACCGGTTTGCCGACCAGAGTGCCATCGGATACCAGCCAGTCGAGCGCGTTCTTCAGCGAGCCCGGCATTCCGTGCGCATATTCGGGGCTGGAGATGATGACGGCGTCGGATGTCGCAAGGAGTTGACGAAGTTCGCGGACGGCTCCCGGCGGCTCGTCACCATCGAGATCGGGATTGAAATGCGGCAGCGCGCTGAAGCCTTCCCACAACTCGATGTCCATTCCTGCCGGCGCGAGCTCCGAGGCAACGCGCAGCAGCGCGGCGTTCGAGGAGCCTGAGCGCAGGCTGCCCGAAATCGCGATCACCTTCACTGCTGCGACGGCTTGAGCCCGCGCTCGATCAGCAGCGGCTCGACAATCGGATCGCGTCCGCGGAACGCCCGAAACATCACCGCCGGATCTTCTGTGCGGCCGCGGGAAAGAATCATTTCCCGGAATCGCTGGCCGTTCGCTCGCGTCATGCCGCCGTGCTCACGGAACCAGTAATACGCGTCGTCATCGAGCACCTCGCTCCATAAGTACGCGTAGTAACCCGCCGCGTAGCCGCTACCCCAAATGTGCGAGAAGTACGTCGTGTGATACCTCGGCGGCACCTCGGGCATGTTGATCTGAAATCGCGTCAGTGCTTCCGGCTCGAACGCGTTTACGTCCTGCAGCAGCGCGTCAGGCGGCAGCGTGTGCCACGCCATGTCCAGCAGAGCGGCGCCGAGATACTCAGTGGTGGCGAAGCCCTGATTGAATGTGCGTGACTTTTTGATCTTGTCGACGAGCGACTGCGGCATCGGCTCGCCCGTCTTGTAGTGCTTCGCATAATTCGCGAACACGCTCGGCTCCAGCGCCCAATGCTCGTTGAACTGCGACGGGAACTCGACGAAGTCGCGCGGCGTGCTGCCGAGGCTCGGATATTTGATCGTCGAGAACATCGCGTGCAGCGCGTGTCCGAATTCGTGAAACATCGTCGTGACGTCGCTGAAGCTGAGGAGCGCAGGCTGACCGGGGGCCGGCTTTGTGAAGTTCTCGACGTTGTACACAACCGGCTTGCTGCCGAGGAGTTTGCTTTGACCGACGAAGCTGCCGGTCCAGGCACCGCCGCTCTTGTTAGACCGCGCGAACGGATCGAGATAGAACAGCGCGAGAGCAGTGCTATCCGAATCGATGACGTCGAACACGCGGACGTCCGGCTGGTAAACCGGAATGTCTTTGCGCTCCTTGAATGTCAAGCCGTAAAGCTTGTTCGCGGCGAAGAACACGCCGTCGCGCAGCACGCGATCGATCTCCAGGTATGGCCGCACCTGCGACTCATCGACGTTGTACTCCGCTTTGCGCACCTCTTCGGCGTAGAACTGCCAATCCCACGGCTGCAGCTTGAATCCGCTGCTTTGCGCATCAATGAGCTTCTGCATTCGCGCCGCTTCGCCGCGCGCCTTCCCGGTCGCTGCCGGGACCATGTCGGTCATCAGCTTGATCGCGTTTGCCGGCGTCTTGGCCATTTCATCGTCGAGATTGAACGAGGCGAAATTTGGATATCCCAGGAGTTTGGCGCGTTGCGCGCGGAGTTGAGCGAGGCGGCTGGCGATTTTCGTCGTGTCATTTGTGCCGCCGTTGCCGCGCTGCACCGATGCGTTGAACAGTCGCTCGCGCAGTGCACGATTTTTCAGATATGTCTGCGGCGGCTGTTGTGTGGTGTTCTGCAGCGTCAGAACGTATTTGTCTGTCAGTCCGCGGCTCTTCGCCGCTTCGGCTGCTGCCGCGATGTCCGAGTCGGGTAGTCCGTTCAGCTCTTCTTTTGTGTCGAGGACGATCGCCGCGTCATTCGTTGCGGCGAGCACGCGCTTTCGATAGTCGGTAGTGAGCTGCGATGCCTCTTTGTTCAGCGCGCGCAGCGTTGTCTTGTCAGCATCCGAAAGCAGCGCGCCCGAGCGGACGAACTCGAGATAGTTGCGCTCGACGAGCTGCTTCGATTCCGGATCGAGATTGAGCGAGCTGCGCTGATCGTAAATCGTCTTCACTCGTGCGAAGAGCTTCGGATCGAGGTAAATCGCGTCGCGATGCGCGGCGAGTTTCGGCGCCTCCTCCGATTGAATCTTCTGAAGCGTCGGATTGGTATTCGACTGCGTCAATGCGCCGAAGACACGCTGCACGCGCGTGAGCATCGCACCGGAGCGTTCCATTGCCTCGATTGTGTTGGCGAATGTCGGCGCGTCGGGATTGTTCGCGATGTTCTGGACTTGCGCGAGGTGCTGCTTCATGCCCTCGTCGATAGCCGGCTGGTAATCGGCGTCGGTGATCTTGTCGAACGGAGGCGCCTGGAAGGGCAACGCGCTCGGTGCAGAGAAAGGATTCGTTTGCGCCGGCGCGAATTCCTGTTCATCGTGCGGCGTAGCATAACCTAGAGCCGATGAAGAGATTCGTGGCGATGATCGTCTTCTCGGCGGTCGCAGCGCACGCGCAAACTGCCTCGCAGTTGCGCGCGGGCGAATCGATCGACGGCTTTCCGACATGGGCCGAGCGGGTTGTGCTGGAGTGGATGAATCGCGCGCGCGTCGACCCGCAAGCGGATCTCGTGGCGTGCGGCGCAGCATGCAGCGATCGCGCGTGCTACAGCGCGCAACCGCCGATGCGCTGGAGCGAGGAGCTTAATCACTCCGCGCGCTTCCACGCCGCAGAGATGGCGCGGCAGGGGTATTTTGCGCACGACTCGAAGTGCACGGTCGTGCAGAACATCGATGGTTTGTATCCGGTCGCGTGCGACGGCTCCGCGTCATGCGCTTGTGTCGGCGGCGCCGCATCGTGCACCAGCGGCGGATGTACGGCTTGGACGGCTCGCATCGGCCTCTTCGGCGCGGCCGCTGGAGGCGAGATGATGGCCGGCGGCGTCACCGATCCGAATTCGGCGTTCTACCTCT
>QHVY01000044.1 GCA_003223695.1 Acidobacteriota bacterium | reverse complement strand
AAGCGCAAAGCAAGATGCCGGCAATGCTTCGCGATGAATCAAAACGATCAAGAGACGAACAGTGAGAACGATTGCGGTTGCCAGAATCAGAAGCTTGTCGATTCCGACCGGGAGAAGATCGATCAGCGCAAAGAAAGTCGTCAAAACGGTGGGCAGCAGAATGGCGTCGTGGAGGCTGAAATCAGCGCGCAAACGTCGACTGGCGATGCAAACAATCAGCACTAGCGCGGCCGGCACAATCACCCAAAGGATGTCTTGTGTGATGGTCACAAACCAGATTGGAACGAGCATCGATATGGCCGCGCAGTTACGCGCCCATCGGCGTGTACCTGCTTCGAGAAGCGGCCTAAGGAGCGCGGACGTGATCCACGGCATCAGAAGCGGAATTGCGACGAGCAACGCGATGAACCAAAACGGCGCGCGGGCATCGATTCCAAACGTTGTGGCGGGACCGGGTATCTGTCCGGGCGGAGCCGGACGACTGATCAGCGGCGCGGCGGCGATCGCGATGGCGATTCCCCATACGGCCGCGCAGATTCGCAAAATCAAATGCCGGCCCGCTCCGCCGCCCACCGCACCATCAACTCCTCGGCCCAATAGTCCGCGCGCCATGGCATCCGGCCGGCGATGAATCCCGTGTGGCCGCCGGCGCGCGAGATGAGGAACTCAATCGCGCTCGACGCCGCTTTTTGCGCTCTTCGCAGCGCTTCGAGCGGCAGGAAAGGATCGTCCTCCGCACTGATGCAGAGCACGGGCGTGGTGATCGTGTTCAGGAACGGAAGCGAGCTGGCGCGTTCGTAGTAATCCTCAGCGTCGCGAAATCCGAACAGCGGCGCGGTCGAGGCGTTGTCGAATTCGCGAAACGTGCGGGCACGGAGAGCGCCAGGAACGTCGAGCTTGACTCCGAATCGCTGCACGACCGAAACGGTTTTCTGTCGCATCGTCCGAAAAAACTGAGCGACATACAGCGGACCTGCGCCGCGCTCGAGCTGCGTCGCGCCGGCGGCGAGGTCGTAGGGCACGGACATCGTTGCCGCTGCCCGTACGATTTGCTGCGACGGATGCTCACCGAGCCACTTCAGAAGGACGTTGCCGCCGAGCGAAGCGCCAATGCCGACGATCGGCAGATCCGTCGGCAGACTCCTGAGTAGAAAATCGAGATCCTCGGTTTCACCGGAGTGATATAGCCGCGGGCGTCGATTCATCACGATTTGCGACAAGCGTCTCGGATCTCGCGCGCACGAGCGGAAATTCATCGCCGTCGCCGCGAATCCATACCGCGCGATGACGCGCAAAAGACCCTGTATGTAGACGGAATTCGAGCTGCCTTCCAGTCCGTGCAGCAATACGAATCGCAATTGCCGGCCGTCGAGATGATCGACGACCAGGTCATCATCGTCCGGCGTGCGCAGCACTTCGCGACGCAACGCGACAACCCGGCGGCGTCGTGTTAGGCGGCCCCAGATTGTTTGAGCGTGCGGACCGGGGATCCACCAGGCGGGTAGAAAAGCGTTCGCCGTTGGCCGTTCACCGTTGGCCGAGGTTTCCGGCGAACGGCCAACAGCCAACGGCCAACGATTACTCATGCGCCGAAAGAATCAGCGAAGCATTCGTCCCCCCGAATCCAAAAGAATTCGAGAGCACGTGCTGCAGCTTGGCCGGTCGCGCCTTGTTCGGCACGTAGTCGAGGTCGCAGTCTGGATCGGCTGTCTCATAGTTGATCGTCGGCGGCAGGATTTGATTCGTCACCGCAAGCGCGCAGATCGCCGCCTCCAGCCCGCCGGCGGCGCCGAGCAGATGGCCGGTCATCGATTTGGTTGAGCTCACCGGAATCTTGTATGCCTGATCGCCGAATACAGTTTTGATCGCGATGGTCTCGATGCGATCGCCGACGGGCGTCGACGTGCCGTGTGCGTTGATGTATTGGATGTCAGTCACACCGAGACGAGCGTCTTTCAGAGCGCGCTGCATGACCCTCGACATTCCCCCTCCGTCCTCGGACGGCGAGGTGATGTGATACGCGTCGCTCGACATCCCATAGCCGGTCAGCTCGGCGTAAATCTTCGCGCCGCGTGCGAGAGCCCGTTCGCGCTCTTCGAGAAGCAGTACGCCCGCTCCTTCGCCCATGATGAAACCGTCGCGATTGAGGTCCCACGGCCGCGACGCGTGCTCGGGATCGTCGTTGCGCGTCGACAACGCGCGCATCGCCGAGAAGCCGCCGACTGCGAGCGGCGTGATCACTGCTTCGCTACCGCCGGCGAACATCAGGTCCGCCTCGTCGCGTTGAATGATTTTGTAAGCGTCGCCGATCGCATGCGCCCCCGTCGCGCACGCCGTCGCCGGCGCCGAGCTCGGTCCCCGGCAATTGAAGCGGATGGAAATGTGTCCCGACGCGAGGTTGACGATCAGTCCGGGGATGAAGAATGGCGAGATGCGCGACGGCCCGCGCTCGAGCATCTTCTTATGCATCTCCTCGATGAGAGGAAGGCCGCCGATGCCCGATCCGATGATGACGCCGAATCGGTCGCCGTCTTCTTTTTTTGAATCGATGCGTGCGTCATCGATCGCGATCTGCGCCGCGGCGACGGCGTAATGAATGAACGTGTCCGACTTCTTGACCTCTTTTTTTTCGATCCAGTCTTCGGGATTGAAGTCGCGCACTTCGCCGGCGATCTTGCAGGCGAAGTTCGTCGGATCGAATTTCGTGATGCGGTGGATTCCGGAGCGGCCGTCGAGCAGCCCTTGCCAGGTCGGCTCGTTCCCCACTCCGAGGGGAGAGATCATGCCGATGCCGGTGATGACGACGCGGCGCTTATTCACGGGATATGGAACGTCAGTCGTGGTTAGGATGCTTTCGCGCGCTTCTCGATGTAATCGACCGCATCTTTGACTTTGCGGATTTTCTCGGCCTCATCGTCGGAGATTTCAACGCCGAATTCCTCCTCAAAGGCCATGATCAGCTCAACCTGGTCGAGCGAGTCGGCCCCGAGGTCCTCGACGAACGAAGCGTCTGCGGTGACTTCGTCGGCGTCGACTCCGAGCTGTTCGACGATGATTGATTTGACCCTTTCCTCAACCGACATCGATTCCTCCATCCAGTCTGCGGCTACCTGAGTGCAGGTGCGTTTTAGCACAAATGGCGCAGCCGGGGCGAACCACTGCTAACCTTGCGCCTGCCGTGAAAAAGATCTTCTCCTACGAGGAGGCTGCCGCGTTGCTCCCGGAGGTGCAGCGGCTGACGTCCGAAGCGGTGCAGGAAGTGGAAACCCTGGCAAACGATGCGCCCCGCGACGAGGCCCAGCGGATCGTCGCCGCGTGGGCGGAGTCGCTGATCAAGATGGGCATCGAGGTCAAGGGACTGTGGCTGATCGATTTCGATAACGGCAGCGGCTACTACTGCTGGCAATATCCGGAAGAGTCATTGCAATACTTTCACGGATACGACGATGGGTTCTCGGGCCGCGTGAAATTGCAATAATGGATCTCTGTGTGCTCTGTGATCTCTGTGGTGATAATCACCACGGAGATCACAGAGAGCACAGAGAACACATGATCAAAGCCATCGCCTTCGATCTGTGGGAAACGCTGATCACGAACTCGCACGAGGCCACGCGCGCGCACGGGCCTCTGCGGCTCGATCGGATGGCGCGCATCCTGGCGACGACACCGCAGTCGATCGAGGAGGCCTACCGCTACGTATGGGATCGATGTCAGGAGCTCTACTGGTCGGCCGACAAGGATGTGCCTTGCCGCACGCAGATCGAACATTTTGTCGAGGCGCTTCAAATCAAACTCGATGAAGCGACGATGCAGGCGCTCGAAGACGCATATGCAAATGTTCTTGTCGACGTCCTTCCCTCGATCGTGCCTGGTGCTGACGAGATTCTGTCGCAGCTCTCAGATCGGGGCTACAAACTCGGCCTGATCAGCAACACCGGCCGCACGCCCGGTTATGCGCTGCGCACGATTCTCGACCGGCTCAACCTGGCTCGATTTTTCGATGCCATGGTTTTCTCGAACGAGCATGGCGAGTGCAAACCGCGGCGGTCGATCTTCGATGCGCTTCGCCGTTCGCTGGATGTCGAATTTAACGAGATGATATTTATAGGCGATAATGTTTACGCCGACGTGTATGGCGCGCAACGCTGCGGAATGCTCGCCGTTCACTTCGCGCCGCCGGAGCGCGGAACCGCCGTCGCGCCGGATGTCGATCACGGAATGACGATCGAGCCGCATGCCACGGTTTGCAACTTGCCCGAGATTCTCGCGCTCGACGTTTTGAGGCCCTTGATTACCGCGCCAGGACGTCGTGCATAGCGTTGACGGTGATGGCTCGCGGCATCTTCGGCATCCTGATTTCGAAGTCGAGGGGCCGCGTGACACTGCCGACCATCGGAATGTCCGCGATCTTGAAGACCTGTCCCTTATCAAACTCAGCGTAAAGGGGAACGAGTACTTTGAAATTGTCGGGCACTTCCGCCTGTGTCATTGACCCGCTGACGTGAAACTTTCCCTCGTTCCCGGATTTCACGTCGAATTTCGCGGAGTATTTCGGGATCGCCGTTCCGTATACCCACTGGTTGAAGAACCAATCCACGGTTCCATTCCCGTCGGCGTTGAGATTCTTGATCATGTGTTTTTCCACAATCCGCTTGAAGTCGTCAGTGGTAGCGTTGCGGCCGGCATAAGTACGCATGAAGTCCGTCATGAGCGCGATGAAGGCCCCGTCGGGATTTTGCTTGTTCGAGCGATCCTGCATCGTCATCCGCAACATGTGAAGGACGTATGCACCCTTGTTGTACACCAAAGCCTGGTAGGCGGCAGGATTGCGCCACGTCGCGAGCCGCTCGCCTTCAATGATCGGTCCGGCGTCGGTATTTTCAATGAACGCCCTGATTGGTTTATTGAGGATTGACCGGCGACTCGACTCCCAGAAGTCATTG
>QHVY01000043.1 GCA_003223695.1 Acidobacteriota bacterium | reverse complement strand
GCGCTGCTGCGCAGGGTCCGATGCTCATCGCCACCGCTGTCGCCGATGCGATGGCGGCGAAGGGAACGCCGTTTCGCGAGGCGCACGAGCGCGTGAGTCGCGATCTCGCATCGATCGACAAGCTGGCAAAGGAGTACGGCGTCACGCTCGAGTCGATTCTGGCGAAGAAGAACTGTTTCGGCGGCACAGCGCCGGAGCGGGTGAAGGAGGCGGCTGCGAGAATGTTTGCGCAGTTGTCATCCCGAGCGTAGCGAGGCCTGGTCGGTTGCGTGGCTCGAATCTTCAGCTTCGTGCCTCC
>QHVY01000042.1:2125-7837 GCA_003223695.1 Acidobacteriota bacterium | reverse complement strand
TCGCTACGCTCGGGGTGACATGACGATATGAAGCTTCCCAAAGGTTTTCTTGCCTCCGGCATTCGCGCCGGCATCCGAAAAAAACGTCCCGACCTCGGCCTCATCGTGGCCGAGACGGGAGCGAATGCCGCCGCCGTCTTTACACAAAATCGATTTCAGGCCGCGCCAGTCGTTCTCGCGAAGGCATCGCTGAAGAAAACTGGAGGTCGCGTCAAGGCGGTCGTGGTCAACGCCGGCTGCGCAAACGCGGTAACCGGGAAACCCGGCCTCGATGCGGCGAAGCGCGTGCGTTCGCGTGCGGCGCAATTGCTGCGCTGCGATCCTGATGAGATTTTTCTTGCGTCGACCGGCGTGATCGGAGTGGTTCTTCCAGACAAAAAAGTGACTGAGGCGCTGCCGGATGCCGTGGCGCGTTTGTCGCCGGGCGGCATCGAAGCGCTCTCGCACGCGATTCTCACCACCGATGTCGGTCCGAAAGTCGCGCAGGCTTCATTCGCCGCTGGTGGCAAACGGGCGCGCGTCGTTGGCGTGGGAAAGGGCGCGGGCATGATCCATCCCAACATGGCCACGATGCTGGCGTTTGTGATGACCGACGCCACGCTCGAGCCCAAGACGCTCCAGCACTGCTTGAAAATCGCGGTCGATCAGAGCTTCAACGCGATTTCCGTTGATGGTGACACGTCAACGAACGATTGCGTACTCTTGATGGCATCAGGTCAGGCAGGATTGCCTGACCTCCACGAATTTCGGCGCGCTCTGAATGCCGTCTGCCGCGATCTCGCCTGGATGATCGTGCGCGACGGGGAGGGGGCCACGCGCGTGATGGAGCTCGAAGTGCGAGGCGCGCGGAACGAACGCGAGGCGAAGCTCGCCGCGCACGCGGTGGCCACATCACCGCTTGTGAAAACCGCGCTGCACGGCGGCGATCCGAACTGGGGCCGCATTCTCGCGGCGGTCGGACGCAGCGGCGCACGTTTCTCGATCAAACGCGTTTCGTTGAACGCCGGCGCCGTGACGCTCGTCCGCAACGGCGATCCGGCGGAGTACCGGGAGAAGGATGCGGCGCGGGTTTTCGCTCGCGAGCGCGTTCCGATTACACTCGATCTCGGCAGCGGCAACGCGCGCGCCGTCATCCTCTCCAGCGACCTCGGTCACGACTACGTGTCGCTCAACGCCGACTATCGTTCTTAAGCTCTTGCGGCAGTGCCCGAGCCGGCCTTGATGAGGCCGATGACGTGTCCCTCGGGATCGCTGAAGAGAGCGATCCTCGGTCCGTTCGGCACGTCCATCGGCTGCTGGACCGTCTTGCCGCCCTTCTTTTCGATGCTGCGCAGCGTGCTGTCGATGTCCTTCACCTCGACGTAGAACGTGACGCGACCCGCGCCGCCGCCCTGATCGCCGCCGATGCCTCCATTGATGCCAGTTCCAGGCAGTGCCATCGCGTAGCCGGGAACGGCCGGCTGAATCTGCCAATTGAAAATGTCCTTATAAAAGCTCTGCAGCGCGTCGGCGTTCTTACCGAGGACTTCGAAATGTACAACGGGGTTGGCCATGACTCCTCCTTTTAATCTTGCGGCACAATCTAGGTTTGCGACTTTAGAATGTCAAGTTACAACTTGACTTCTTCAAGTTACCGACTCACACTGTTCACATGCGTTCCTACAAGCAGTTCTGCGGACTGGCGAAAGCGCTCGAGATCATCGGTGATCGCTGGACTCTGCTCATCGTTCGCGAGCTGCTGGCGCGCGGACGCTCCCGCTATACTGACTTGCAAGATGGACTGCCGGGAATCGCCACAAATCTGCTCGCCGATCGCCTTCGCGAGCTGGAAGAGGCCGGTATCATCCAGCGCGAGGACGCGCCGCCGCCGATTGCCACATCGCTCTTCCGGCTGACCCCACGCGGCGAAGAGCTCGAGGCCGTTATTTTTGCGCTCGGACGCTGGGGAGTTCCACTGCTTGCGAGCGCGTCGAAGTCCGACACATTCCGAAGCCACTGGCTCGCCTTTCCAGCAAAGCTCTATCTCAAGGACCACACGCCGGATCGCCCGCCGATTTCCATCGAGGTGTGCATGGACGATCATCCGTTTGTCATTGAGACAAGCGGAGGCGCGGTGCGAACGCGGATCGGGTCGGCGGAAAAACCGGATGCGATCCTCACGGGCAGTCCGCTCGTCGTCGCCGGATTGATCGGTGGAAACATGACACTCGCCGCTGCGCGCCGCGCCGGCCTGCATTACGAAGGAGATCCGAACGCGCTGCGCCGCCTGCAGCCTCTGGCATTCGCTTCGTAGAGCCGACTCTTAGTCAGCTCAGCGCCGGCTAAGAGCCGGCGCCCACGTTCGTAGTACGCTCTCGCGCGCATGAAGAAGCTCATCGCGCTCATCCTCTTCATCTCGATTCCGCTCAACGCCGCGTCGCGTCTGCCGGTGCGCGCGAAGCATGTAATGGTCGCCTCGGTCGATTCGATCGCCTCACGCGTCGGCGCTGACGTCATGAAGCGCGGAGGCAACGCGGTCGATGCTGCGATTGCTGTTGCGCTCACTCTCGCCGTCACCTGGCCTGAAGCCGGCAACCTCGGCGGCGGCGGATCCATGTTATTGCGCAATGCCGACGGGACCGAGGAAGCGATCGATTACCGCGAGCGCGCGCCACTCTCCGCGACGCGCGACATGTACCTCGATGCGACCGGCAACATCATCAAGGACGCTTCGCTCGTCGGCTATCAAGCCTCGGGCGTCCCGGGGACCGTCGCCGGACTCACGCTTGCGCACAAACGTCACGGCAAACTTCCATGGGCCGACCTCGTCGAGCCGGCGCGCAAACTCGCTGCCGAAGGATTTCCGGTCAGCGAATATCTCGCGCGCAGCCTGACCGTGAAGCGCACGATGGAGCGCCTGCAGAAATTTCCTGAGAGCTGGCGCATCTACGAGCGAAACGGCCGCTCATACGAAGCTGGCGAAACATTCGTGCAGCCCGAGCTAGCCGCAACGCTGGCGCGAATCCAGAAAGATCCGAGCGACTTTTATCGCGGCGAGACCGCGCGATCGATCATCACTGACATGCAGGCGCACGGCGGCAATCTCACTGCCGACGACCTCTCCCGGTACCAACCGACCATTCGGACTCCACTTCACTCTACCTATCGCGGATACGAAATCATCACCATGCCGCCGCCATCATCCGGCGGCGTGGCGCTGATCGAGATGCTGAACATGCTGGAGCCGTACGATCTCGGCGCGATGGGCTGGCATTCGTCGGAAGAAGTGCACACGATCGTGGAGGTCATGCGCCGCGCGTACGCCGATCGCGCCAAATTCCTCGGCGACACCGATTTCGTCACTGTGCCGGTGAAAGGATTGATGGCCCGCTCGTATGCGGAGCAGCGGCGCAAAGACATCGATGCGGTGCATGCGAGCGACAGCAAAGCGGTCGCCGCGGGCGAGCCAACACGATATGAGTCACCGCAAACAACGCATTTCACGATCATCGATGCCGACGGCAACGTCGTCACCAGCACGTACACCCTCAACGAAAGCTACGGTTCGGCCGTTACGGTTCCAGGAGCCGGATTTCTGCTCAACGACGAGATGGACGACTTCACGTCGAAACCGGGCGTGCCAAACACATACGGTCTGATTCAGGGCGAAGCAAATGCCGTTGCAGCGCAGAAGCGGCCGCTGTCCTCGATGACTCCCACGATCGTGTTGAAGGATGGCAAAGTCGCGTTTGCGACCGGAAGTCCCGGCGGCGGGACGATCATCAACACGGTGTTGCAGGTGATCGTGAACGTGATCGATTTCAAGATGAACATCCAGCAGGCGGTCGACGAGCCTCGGTTTCATCACCAATGGCTGCCCGACAAAATCTCGTGGGAGCCGTTCGAGTTTTCGCGCGACACGAACGACGCTCTGGTGAAGATGGGCTACGTCTTCGCTGAGAAGCCCGACTCTCTCGGCGATGCCGAATCGATCGCTGTCGACCCGAAAACCGGCGATCGCCTCGGCGCTTCCGATCCGAGGCGCGGGGGGATGGCGGTGGGTTGGTAGAATGCGCCGCCCACCCGCGGGTGGCGGGTGGCGGGAGGTGTAGCAATGGGCGTCGATAAATCCGGACTGACTGCATTCGCGAAACGCGAGCGCGATCGATTCGAACGGATCCTCAAAGAATTTGTCGAGATTCCCACCGTCTCGGCGGAGCCGTCTCGGCAGCGCGACATTCGGCGATGCGCGGACCTCGCCGCCCAAACGATTCGTGATTTCGGCGGTGAGCCGTCGATTCTCGAAACGGCCGGCAATCCGATCGTGCACGGTCGATTCGATGGCCCAACCGGCGCGCCGACCGTCACCGTCTACAACCATCTCGACGTGCAGCCCGCGTCGCGCGAGACAGAACCATGGGACACCGATCCTTTCACGTTCACCAAGGACGGCGATCGCTACTTCGCTCGCGGCACGACCGATGACAAAGGTCCCGCGCTCACGGCGTTGTTTGGAATTCGTGCAGCTCGAGAGGCCGGCGTGCCCCTGAATATCCGCGTGTTGTGGGAGCTTGAGGAAGAAATCGGATCGCCGAATTTCGAGGCGGCGATGAGGGACAACTCGCGCCAGCTCGCAAGCGACTCAGTGATCGTTTCCGACACGATCTGGGTGGCTCGCAATCGTCCCGCGTGCCCTGCAGGCCTGCGCGGACTGGCAGGATTCGAGTTGACGCTGGCGACCGGCGAGACCGATCAGCACTCCGGCACGACCGGCGGCGCAGCGCGCAATCCGATCGGCGAACTGATGAAGCTCGTCTGCGAGATGTACGACGCGAGCAGCGGCAAAGTGACTGGAAGACTTCCGCCGCTCCGGCTTCACGGTGCGAAAGTTCAAGAAGGACCACGGCTTCAAATCGATTCGCACCGAGGACGCGGTGGATGTGATGAAGCGGATCTGGGCGATGCCGACGATGGAGATTCATGGTGTCGTCGGCGGCTACACCGGACCGGGAATCAAGACCGTGATTCCGCCGCAAGCGACCGTGAAGATTTCCTGCCGTCTCGTGCCGAAGCAGGATCCTCGAAAAATTCTTCGCCTAGTGCGAGCGTTCGTAAAGAAACACAATCCCGATGTGCAGTTCATCGAAGACGCGGCGATGCAGCCGTACAAAGCGCCAACGACCGGACCGCTCGCTGATGCAGTTCGCGGCGCGGTGAAATTCGCATTCGGGCGCGAGCCCGTGTTCGTGCGCGAAGGTGGCTCGATCGGCGCTGTCATTTCCATGGAGCGCTACCTCAAGTGTCCCGTCCTCTTCCTCGGCCTCTCGCTGCCCGAGCATGGTTATCACGCACCGAACGAGAACTATGACTGGCAGCAGGCGAGCGGTGGCATGGTCGCGTTCGCCAAGTACTTCGACGAAGTGTCGGCTTTGTAGGCGCTTAGACCAAAGTCCAGTTGCGAATTTCTTCTGCCCTTGTAAAGTTATTCTTACTCAAATAACAATTAATCGGTCGAGGGAGATTCGCCAATGGACAGACTTTTTGGTCGAGTATTGTCTGCAACACTTCTCGGGGCGCTGTTTTTTGCCGTAACCGCGGCCGGTCAGGATTGCGCGCCGACCGCGTCGAACGGCGGTCCGTACTGCCCCGGCTCGACGATCTCGCTCTTCGCAACTTCGCCGGATCCGAATGCCACGTTTTCGTGGACCGGTCCGAACGACTTCAAATCGAGCG